>JAZQWV010000044.1:0-32111 GCA_045632525.1 Candidatus Fimenecus sp. | reverse complement strand
CACAGTTGAAGACCATCTTGTTACTGGCGGTCTTGGCTCAGCAGTTGCTGAAGTTATGGCTCAGTATGGTAAAGGCTGTGCATTCAAGATGCTTGGTCATAAGAACTTTGCTATGATTGGTCTTCAGGAAGATATTATGGCTGATGCAGGTATTGACGCTAATGGTATCATCGCTGCTGTTCGCGAAACAATGAACGCAGACTTTGAAGAAGACGATAACTGGGACGACGAAGTTTAATTAACTATTAGACTTTATCTGTTCGGAAAGAGAGTTGATAATATGCACGCACAAAATGAACTTTATGCATCAAAAATATTTTTCAATGCTGCATTGCCACTTTTGAAAGTTATTGCAACTGATGTTCCATCTCTCAAAGCTAAGTTTGACAAGCTCACAACTGTTTTACAGGTTAGTGCACTTGACCCTGAGGCAGAGGGTGGCAAATATGCAACACATTTCATCATCACAGATGGCGAATGGGAAACAAAGCTCAATGCTGCTCACGAAGCTCCTGATGTTGAACTTGAATTCAAGAGTATTGAAGCAATGAACGCATTCTTCAAGGGCAAGATTGGTCCTAAGACTCTTCCAAAAATGAAGGGTGTTGTGAAGAATTTCAGCGCATTCACAGCAATGCTTATGACACTTCTTAAGCTTTCAGACCTTACAGGTGCTACACAGCCACCAAAGGACGAAGAAACAAAAACTCTTATGGTTAAATGCTTCTTCTATCTCCTTTCAAGCGGTATCAGTCAGCTTAACAAGATGGGTCATACAGAAATCAAAGACTGGACTTCAAAGAGCCCTGACCGTGTTTATGCTTTCGCAGTTGACGGTCATCCTGAAGTTGCTGCTTTCATCCGTATCAAAGCAGGTAAATCAAGAGCAGGTCGTGGCGAATACAAGAGAGCAATGCCTTTCTTTACACTTCGTTTCAACAGCCTTGATTCAGCACTCGGTATTCTTCTTAGTATCGACGATATGCTTGAAGCAACAAAAGCAGGCCGTCTTATTATGGACGGTGGTCCTGAATTTGGTGCACAGCTCGGCGGATTTATGCTTGAAGTTGGCGGCTTAGCAAAATAAGATTTTACACATTAAAAAAGCTCGGTTTTAAACCGAGCTTTTTGTTTTTATTTATTCTCTTTGATTTCACGAACAAGACAAACTGTATGTATCATACCTATTCCTAAAATTATTGTTTTAACAAAATTAACTGCCACATAAATCCATTCATTAAAGAAGATTTTTGAAATAAACCCTGTAATAATTCCAGAATAATGAAACAACCAAGTTCCTAAAATAATCCCCATTACAAAAAGTATATATACTGAAAGCAAAAACAATCTTGTTTCTTTTCGCAGATTGAATTTTATATCTGTTAGATATTTATATGTAACAAAAGTCATAACTATCAAAAATATTACTTCAATAATCTGCATAACATATAGCGCTATTCCAAAAAGCAAGTATAAATATATTGGTAAATAGATTGCCCATGCACACCAATAGCCTGCGTGCTTTTTAACTTTAAAACATATTATGGTGCAAAGTGTTAATGGAATACACAAATAAAGTGCCATTGGTGCAGTCACCAAGAAAAAAACTGCACTAAATAATGTTATACCAAGAAAAATATATCCTGCTATTTTAGGTTGATGTGTTGCAGAACTTTGAGGAACATCATAAGTCGCAGATTTCTCATTCTTTTCTCTACCTGCAAGTTCGTCAAGTGAGATTTCAAAAATATCACATAGTTTAATAAGTTTATCCAAATCGGGTACTGCTGTATCATTCTCCCATTTTGAAACGGATTGACGTGACACATCAAGAGCATCTGCCAAATCACCTTGCGACAAGCTCTTTTCTATTCGCAATTTATAAATTTGTTCGCCCAGTTTCATTAAATCCCCTCCTTTTTTTGATTTGATTTTATCACAAATGAGAATAAAAATCTATCAACTTGGCTTTAAAATTTAGCAACCGACAGTTGCACATAGAAAAAGCTCGGTAAAAACCGAGCTTTTTGTTTTGCATATTTATTCACCATGCAGAATATACCCAAGCATTGTTATCTTCAATACTAGTAATATAAATATAATATATTTTATCATTATATTTAAATTCGCTATAATTATTACTTTTAGCAATATCAACCTTATCATCGGTTATATCATAATAAATTTCCTTATCAATGTTAGCAAGGACAAAGCCATATTCATCAAACGCTACCCATTGGTCTATTTCATAAACATTTTCAATATTGTGAATGTATTTTCCCTCATTATTTTCAACCGCCGCAACGCCGATACAATCATAACCAATATCATAAACATACAACGAGACACTTTTATAAACTGAAAGCTCAGTAAGTATTTCTTCCGCGTCGGAATATTCACAAATCGCATCAAGGGGTGTTGCATAGCCATCTACTGTCGTGTCAATGTCATCAATAAACAAACCATAAGCGCCAATAAGCAACATTCCGCCAATACACAAAGCCACTCTCTGCATAAAGGTAATTTTAGGGTGTTTTTTAGCCGCTTGAATGGGTACATATTGATTGATTACAGGTGTTGTTTCTGTATATTCATTATCTTTTCCCTCTGCCATCAAATTAAGGTATTTTTTGGAAAGCAATGAATAATTAAATTTTGGACAGCCAATAACACATTCTTCAAAAAGAGGTTTTGCTTCATTCTTTTTGCCGACATAATACAATGCCAACGCCTTATAATAAGTTGTTCTCATTCTGAAACTTTGTGAAATGAACTTTTCGTTTTCAGATGAGATTATTTTGTCGATTTCTTCACACTTTTCATAATCTCTATTTATAAAGTTTTCAAAATAATCTGCAAGAGAAAAATAGAATTTCTTATGAAAACAATCCTTTTTAAAACTTGTGGCATAATCACGCAAAGCTTTGATTAAAGGCAAAAGTTTGTCATACTGACCTGTCTCAAAATAACAATATGATAAAAACAATTTATATTCGTTTATTACACCTTGAACTTTGGTTTTTGCCATTCGCTCGTTTATCATACCTATTGCACTTGCGTAATCACCGAGAAAATATGCAACCTGAATATCTTCGAGCATATATTTAGAATTTGCATTTGTACCGTGAACAACTGCATAATATTTCATTGGGTCAAGCTCATTTTTCAGTATTAAATCTATTTCAGCGGTAGTTTTCAAAAAATTCAACGCCAAAATTATTGTGGTCAAAATACCAATTGCAACTATTACCCCTATTGTCACCTTTGACCAAGTGGCAAACATTATAATTGAGGGTAATATAATCAACATCGCAACACTTACACCCACTATAATATTAGTCTTTTTCTTGTATTTTTTTATAAGTTCAATATCATTCATTCAAGACACCTCTTTTCGCAAGCACAATATTTCTTATGGCTATTATAATAAATGGAATTGTCATTATAAAACCCACCCAGATAACGATACCGAATATAAATATAAACAGAACTCCAAAAAGCACACACGCCCACGACGGCATCTTCCTAATCAGTTTAAAAAATCCGTAAATACCGGAATAGGCACCCAATATTATTGCCATTGAAGCTATTATAAGAAAGGTAATATCTTCTTTGGTATATTCAAAAAACGGATGAGGGTCTACACTTAAATCTGGCACAGAGATTGTAATGCCAACTGAAAGTAACCCGCTGATTACAAGCATTATCACTAAACCCATCAAATAAAGCCTTGCACTTTTAACATCACTATTTTTAGGTTCGTTTCTGACAAACACAAGCTTTTCTTTTTTTAAAAGTTGTTCTGTTTCTGCTGAAAGTTCCGCAAAAGTAGGAAGTCTTGCTTCTTTTTCTTCTCTTGTAAAATTTAAAAATTCTTCTGTCGAAAATTCAAACACCTCGGCAAGTTTTATAAGTGTCTCTGTTTTTGGGATTGCCGTACCCGTTTCCCATTTTGAAACCGCTTTATTTGATACACCAAGAATTGCGCCAAGTTCTTTTTGTGACAAACCCTTTTGCGTCCTTAATTCATATATTCTGTTGGATAATTCATAATTTGCCATAAGAACCTTCCTTTCATAAAAATTGTAACATACTGACAATTTTAAGGCAAGAAATAAAAATCTAATATTGGTAGAACTTGAAAAAAGCTCGGTTTTAAACCGAGCTTTTTGTTTTTAATTTTATAAACTGATTATATTAAATAATAAAGTGTCAACAATGCTTATTATAGGCAAGATTTCAAATGCAAAGTTTTCTTTGTTCTTGTTGTTATCCTTTGCGAAATAAACAAGCCACGCAATCACAATATAAATACCATAAACAAAAATTCTTCTAATTATTGCATTGTATGTCGGATATTCTTCTAATGTGTTTGCATATATGGTGAGTGCATAAGCCAACACAGAAGATATTGTTACAATAATCGCCATTGTTTTGTGTCTTTTTGCCTTACGAGTTGCATCATCCATAATTGCTGTGTTCAAAAGGCTTGCCATTATAAGTGCTACCATCACCAGCGAAATTACAGAAGTTACAAGTCCTATTCCCGTTGTAATTGGAATCATATAATATTTAGATTCGTCAGCTATTGATTCTTTATAGCCCCAAGTTGTTATAAGCGACTGAATAATTGACAACGCAGCAATCGCACCTGATGGAATAACTTCATATAGATATCTATACTTATAAATATCTCCACTGAGTCCTGTTTTCTTCACAATATGTTTTGCGAACATATTACAATAAACAATTGTTGCAGCAACTGTGAATACATCAATAAACAAATCTAAAACTTCTCTTACGATGTTTGAAACTGTGAAACCCGACATACCCATTATAGTCGGCATCAGAATAGAAAAAATTGATGTGGGAAGAGCCAGTATAAGCGCAAATACAACATACCATGATAAAGATGTTTTAAAAAAGTATGACTTTAAATTTTTGATAGGTTTGATTGGTTCTTCTATCTTTTCTCCTGAAAAATAATTTTCGGGAAGATTATATGCCACAATCAACTTCTCCACAATATAATCAGGAATACCGTTAAGGGTTTCAATTTTTGTAAGTTCTTCTTCGCTGATGTCTATTGCTTCTGCAACATCTTTTAGATACAACCCTTTTTCTGCTCTGAATTGAATTAAAGTTTTTGCCATAATAACCCTCCTTTTCCTTTGTAATTTCAATATATCATATAAAGATACGAATTGTCAATTGTGCATATTACAAGAAAAAGTACAATCATTTTTGGTTGTACTTACAAACTATGTTTTTTATTTTTAATCTTCATATTGTGCTCTTTTTATGTTATAATGCAAGTATGGAAAGATATTTGAAATATAAAATTACAGAAAAATATGATGGCGAGCGAGTGTTAACTTTTTTGAAAGATGAAATCGAAGCATCTGCAAGGCTTATTCGTCACCTTAAAAACATACCTGATGGAATCACTTGCAACGGCGAGCATATTCGCACCGTTGATATTCTTCATTCGGGGGATTTGTTGTGCATTCATTTGCCCGAGCAAAAGGACCACAAGCACACAATTGTTGACCCCATGCCCTATGATTTAACTATTCTCTATGAAGACGACGATTTGCTGATTGTTGATAAGCCTGCGGGGTTGCCTTTGCACCCGTCACACAACCATCAGGGTGATACCCTTGCAAACGCTGTATCATATTATCTTCAAACACATGGCAAAGAAGCCGTTTTTCGTTCTGTGGGACGCCTTGACCGTGGCACTTCGGGTGTGGTAATCTGTGCTCTTAACAAATATACTGCTGCACGACTTTCAGGCAAGGTTTATAAAGAATATTACGCTGTCTGTGAAGGCATTTATGAAGGTGAAGGTGTTATTGATAAACCCATTTATCGTCCTGACCCAATACTTACCATTCGTACGGTCGACCCACGCGGTGAGCAAGCAATCACAGAGTGGAAAGCCGTTTCAAATCATAATGGTCGCACACTTTTGCATATCCATTTAGTAACGGGTAGAACACATCAAATAAGAGTGCATTTTTCATCACTTGGCACACCTTTAACAGGTGACACAATGTATGGCACTCCCCGTGACGATATTTCTCGTCAGGCACTTCATTGTTGTTATTGCAGATTTAATCACCCTGTAACCAATGAAGAAATTGAAGTGAGTTCACCTTTACCCGACGACATTGCACAATTTGTCAAATAAATGCAAATTTTCTCTTCTATTGTAAATTTTTAATTTTTATGATAAAATATATGTAACTTTAAACAGGTGGTGATTTTTTTGAACGAAGTTAAAGATTATATCGTTTACCCTGATGACTTAAAAATAGTTGTGCCTCCTATTATGCCTAAAAAACAAGATAATTTCTATACTGGTGTTATCTATAATATATCACGCTTTATTCTTAAGTTTGTTGTTCGTGGCGGTAGCAAGCTTGAAAAAATCAATGTTGGTGGTCTTAAACCACCTTATATCGTTCTCTGCAATCACAATCAATTTGTTGACTTCTTTGTAAGTTTCAAAGCTTTGCATCCATACAAATTCAATAATATTGCCACTCTCGATGGCTTTGTAGGGTTTGAAAAAGTTATGACAGAAATTGGTTGTGCTTGTCACCGCAAATTCACAACTGATATAAGCCTTATTCGTGCTTGTCATAAAATTCTTCACGAATATGGTGATATTCTCTGCATGTACCCTGAAGCAAGATATTCGAATGTGGGTACAACTGCAATAATCCCCGATGTCGTTGGTAAACTTGTTAAGAAAAACAAAGTTCCCGTTGTTGTACTCTTAAATCACGGGCATTATCTCAACGCACCATTCTGGGATTTCCGTCAATACAGAAAAGTTCCGTTCCATTCAACTATGAAACAGATTCTTACTGTTGAACAGATTGAAAATATGACCGCTGACGAAATCAACGAAGTAATTCGTGAAGAGTTATATTATGACGATTACAAATGGCAAAAAGATAATAATATTAAGATTACTGAAGATTTCAGAGCAGATGGTCTTAACAAAGTTCTTTATAAATGCCCACATTGTTTAAGTGAAGGTAAAACTGTTGGTAAAGGTATTTATCTCACTTGCGAAGAATGTGGCAAAAAGTGGGAATTGACTGAGCTCGGCGAAATGCAAGCCGTTGACGGTGAAACTGAATTTTCACATGTCCCCGACTGGTATGAATGGGAGAGAGAATGTGTGCGCCAAGAAATTCTTGATGGCACATATAAATTTGAAGATGATGTTCATGTTCACTCTTTGCCCGGTCTTGAATTTATTGACCTTGGCGAAGCTCATGTTACCCACGACCTTGAAAATGGTTTCATTATTGAAGGCCATTATAACGGACACGATTACCGAATTCAGCGTCAGACCAAAACACTTTATACGCTACATAATGAATTCATATATAAAAAGTTGGGTAAAACTGACTGTTTTGATGTATCGGTTAAAGATGATTCGTTCTATTGTGTCCCATCACAGAAAGATGTTGTTACAAAACTTATGTTAGCAACAGAAGAAATGTATAAAATCGTTACAGAACCGGCTGTCAGCAAAAAATAAGGTAATAGCTATGAAAGATAACACAGATTTTTTGACAGAAATTGTTTATCCCCCTAATGTAGAGAGATATAATGCCTCTAAGCCCCCCTTAAAACAATCAGATTTAGTTACAAAAACTGCTTGTTTTGTATCAAGTATACTACTCTCTCTTCTACGAAAGGGATATAAAATCGAAAAAATTAATATGGATAACTTAAAGCCACCCTATATTTTGTTGATTAACCATATGCAGTCCCTCGACTTTTGCACTATGTTTAAAGCAACTTATCCGCATAAGGTAAACACCGTTGCTACATTTCACACATATTACACCGTCTCAGGTATTATGGAGAAATTAGGTTGTATTTGCACTCGCAAATTCACAACAGACTTAAGTCTTGTTCGCGCTTGCAAAAAGGTTCTTCAAGAATACGGAGACATTTTCTGTATGTATCCCGAAGCAAGATATACTCCCGATGGAACTTTACAAGTTTTGCCAAACGCTATAGGTAAGCTCGCTAAAAAGAACAATGTCCCTGTTGTGGTCATTCTCAATCACGGCAACTATCTTAATCTTCCTTTCTGGACGAATTTCAAGTTTCGTAAAACTCCTATAAGAGTTGAAATGAAACAGATTTTAACCGCCCAACAAGTTTCTGAATTGTCCGTTGATGAAATCAACAAAAAAATTCGCGAAGAGATGTATTATAATGAATATAAGTGGCAAAAAGAAAATAACATTCACATAAAAGAAAGATATCGTGCCGAAGGACTTAATAAAGTTCTTTATCAATGTCCAAATTGCAAAACCGAACACAAAATGATTTCAAAAGGCTTTCACTTATGGTGTGAAGAATGCGACAAAAAATGGGAAATGACCGAGCTTGGTGAAATGAAAGCTCTCGACGGCAAAACAGAATTTTCTCATATTCCTGATTGGTATGAATGGGAAAGAAATAATGTTCGCAAGCAAATCCTTGATGGCACATACCAATATGAAGAAGAATTGCAAGTTTATTCTTCACCCGGCGTGAACGAATATATTGACTTGGGCAAGGCAAAAGTTACCCACGACTTTGAAAACGGATTTGTTATTACTGGCAACTATAATGGACATGATTACAGAATTCAAAGGCATACTAAAACCATGTATGCATTGCATGTAGAGTATGAGTTTAAACATTTAAAGCTGGTGGATTGCTTTGATATTTCAACAAGCAACGACTCATTTTATTGCATCCCCACTCAAAAAGATATTGTTACAAAACTTTGTCTTGCAACAGAAGAAATGTATAAAATCGCAACCGAAGTCAAAGAAAAAACAGCAATAAAATAAACAAAACACAAACCCTGCCAAATTGGTAGGGTTTGTGTTATTTATTTGATTTCACATATTTTTCAATATACTCTGAATGAGTGCCCTGAAACACTAATTCTAACTCTTTATGCTTTGAAATATCTTTTGCAAAATATAGTGTGCTTCTTTTTCTCGGCTCTATCACCTGACATTTTTGCAACACCTCTGCTACAAATTGTGAACAAAAGTAATGATTTTTACGCTTTAATGGTATTTTTAAAAAGCACATTACAAGTCCCAATGTAGAAAATTTAAGCTTTGTCTTTCGAGCCTTATAATCATATAACATATTTTTGGCTTGTTCATAAGTCTCTTCTGTAACAATTATTTCATATAAAGCACAAGGAAATGACGGTCTGTCAGGCTTTTCGTATCTTCTGATACTTTCAACAATAAAGCCTTTACTTATAAATGAATAGTAAGTATCCATATCTTCTTCGAGCCCTATGGAAGTATGTGTGTATGGAAAGTCCATATACCAAGAAAGTATTTTTGCATCAAAGCCCGGATACCGTGTCATTAAAACATAAATTCTTTTATATTCCATATTCTTTACCTTTGATATTTTTATTTTAAATCAGTATATCAAACAAACACGCATTTGGTCAAGTGGTAATGTTTTATAAAAAAGGACTCAACAAAAAGTTGAGTCCTTTTATTTTAATATTTCTCGTATGTTAATTTATAACCATTTTCAGAACAATCGACAGTTACAAGCCATTTCGCACCATTAGGGCTTCCTTTTAACCAATATTTATAGACATCAAAATTTGTCTCAATGACTTCGTGCTCAACTTCAAAATAACCATACAAGTATCCGTATTCTATAAGATATTCTGCCGAAATATCATTGTTTTGTCTTGTCAATATCATTTTCTCATTGGTCATAAACTCACTATCCCAAGGGAACACAGTTGCTTTGAAATAATGAATTTTAGGATTGCCATAAACCTGAATTGGATTATCTTCAGAACCTCTATCCGGTTGTTCTTCTAGCATTTGTTTTGTTGGCGGTGCGGCAAAGTTAACATCTTTCCAAATCCAGAAAGCGTGAGTATATTCAAGAATTACTGCAGTAGAAATACCTATGAGTACAACTAAAATCAATATTAAAATTGTTAAAATGCCTTTTTGTTTTTTCTTGTCTTTTTCTTTATACTTTTTCAAAGCTCTTTGAAGAATTATTTTTTTAATCGCAAACACGATTTGACTTAAAATTGCAGTCATCACAAAATAGAAGAAAACATACAACGCTGTTTCTCTGTTAAGAAAAGAAAATACAGAATAAATTACTGCACTTGTAATCGGAGTTACAAATCGGAGTTTTCTACTTGAAACAAGCGTTAAAAGTGTAGTGATAAAAAGAGAAACCACTGTAATTCCAACCCAATCATAACTACCACGCTCAAATGCAAGCCATAATGTTACAAGAATTTGAAAAAGACAACTGATTGCAAAAACAATCCATTGAAACATATCCTTCTGTCTCTTCGACTTCTTCATTGTATCAATTATTAATTCATCACTTTTTTGAAGAATACTATCTTCATGTATTCTCTCACCCGCAAGAAGTTCGTTGACGCTCACACCAAGAATTTCAGCCAAAGGAGCAAGAAAATCAATATCAGGAGAACCACTACCTGTCTCCCAACGAGAAATTGCCTTATTTGTGCAGTTAAGTTTTTCTGCGAGCTCTTGTTGAGTAAGTCCTTTTTCTGTTCTTAAATCTTTTATAAATTGTCCTGTTTTTATGTTATCCATATTCTCCTCTCCTTTCAATAAAATCATATACCAAATTACTGTTTTTGTAAATCTATGGTTCGTGGAATCAAAAAAATCCGACCACTTTGGGTCGGATTTTTCTTCGTTATTAATAAGCTTTGCCCCAATAGAGCATTTTATCTGCTGGTTTGCCACAGCAAACACAAGTTCCGCCGATTTTTTCTTGAACAAATGGAATACAACGAGATGTAATACCTGCTTGTTCTTTGAGAGCATCTTCACACTCTCTATCGCCACACCACATAGCTTTAATAAAGCCCGGTTTGTTTTCTGCGATGTCAATCATTTCATCCATATTATTTGCAACATAAGTCATATTGCTTCTGCGTTCAAGTGCTGAATTGTAAAGTCCGTCATGAACCAACTGAATAAGTTCAGGAATCTTTGTTTCAAGTTCATCGAGAGATACAAAATATTTTTCTCTTGTATCACGACGAACGATAACGCATTGATTGTTTTCAATATCACGAGGACCGAGTTCAAGACGAAGTGGAACACCCTTCATTTCATATTCAGCGTATTTCCAACCTGGTGAATTGTCGCTCAAATCAATCTTTGCACGGCAAATCTTCTTAAGATTTTCATAAACTTCAGTTGCCTTTTCTTTAACACCTGGCTTGTGAGAAGCAACAGGAATAACAACAATCTGAATTGGTGCGATTTTAGGTGGTAAAACAAGACCATTATCGTCACCGTGAGTCATAATGAGAGCACCGATAAGACGAGTTGTGCAACCCCATGATGTCTGGAATGGGTGCTTTAACTTGTTGTCTTTATCTTGGAACTGAATTCCAAAAGCCTTTGCAAATCCATCACCAAAATAGTGGCTTGTTGCAGACTGCAAAGCTTTACCGTCGTGCATAAGAGCTTCGATTGTGTATGTATCTTCTGCGCCTGCAAAGCGTTCTTTTGCAGTTTTAACACCCTTAACAACAGGCATTGCAAGATAGTTTTCACAGAAATCTGCATAGACATTAAGCATTCTGATTGTTTCTTCTTGTGCCTCTTCTGCTGTTGCGTGGATTGTGTGACCTTCTTGCCATAAGAATTCTCTTGTTCTAAGGAATGGTCTTGTTGTCTTTTCCCAACGAACAACTGAAACCCACTGGTTATAAAGCTTTGGCAAATCACGATATGATTGGATTATATTTGCATAGTGTTCACAGAAAAGTGTTTCAGAAGTAGGTCGAACACAAAGACGCTCTTCAAGTTTTTCACTACCACCATGAGTTACCCAAGCAACTTCAGGTGCAAATCCTTCAACATGGTCCTTTTCTTTATTGAGAAGACTCTCTGGGATAAACATTGGCATACAAACATTTTCATGCCCTGTTTCTTTGAACATTCCGTCAAGAGTTTTCTGAATATTTTCCCAAATTGCATAACCATAAGGTCGAATAACCATGCAACCTTTTACACTTGTATATTCAACCAATTCTGCTTTTTTTACAACGTCGGTATACCATTTGGCAAAATCCACGTCCATTGAGGTAATTTCCTCAACCATCTTTTTTTGTTCAGCCATTTTTCTTCTTCCTTATCTAAAAATAAAAGATACAGGAGCATTTTAAAGTGCCCCTGTTAAAATAAATCAAAAATTAGTTTTCTTCAACATATTTAACAATATCGGAAACAGTTTTAATATTTTCAAGAGCCTCGTCAGAAATTTCCATATTGAATTCGTCTTCAAATGTCATAACAAGGTCAGCTAAATCAATGCTGTCTGCACCAAGGTCTTCGAGAAGAATTGAATCCATTGTAACTTGGTCTTCTTCTAATTCGAGCTGGTCACAAATAATTTCGCGAATTTTTTCAAACATCATATAACACCTCCAATTACTTTTTATACCAATAATAGTAAAATCTTTTATCGGTTTTGTCAACACCTTTATTGCATTTTTATAAAATCTTTCAACGGTGTAAAGTTAATATCCTTTACATCTTTTACGATTTCATAAAAAGTTTTACAAATTTCGACGCAACCACCCTCAGAATCACTCTCTGTATTGAATGGCATAACAGGGTCATGCACAGAAAGACGAAGCAAAAACCATCCGTTTCTCTTCTGGTCTTTAAATGAAACTCTGACACCTTCATAATTATCAGTTGCGAGAATCATGTCGCTATCATTTTCTGCAAGAACCTTAATTTTTTCAATGAGCGCTTCTCCGATTGGTCTAAAATCTTCTGCTGTTATATTAAAGCGCAATTCTTTTTCTTCTATTGGTTTTTTAAGATTTGCAATGCAATCGCCAATGTACTTCATTTCTTTTCTTAAAATTGCCGCTTTGATAATGATTTTTGTAATAAGATATGCACCATCATCGAGATAATAATTCTCTTTAAATGCTGCGTGACCTGATGTTTCAATAGCAAGGGGCACATTTTCGCCTAATTCAGTTCTTCGAATTGCTTCGTCAATAACATTTTTATATCCACGCTTGAAACGGATATGCTTGCCACCTAAATAGTCTTCAATAAATTCGCGAAGACCATCACTTGTTACCGAGTCTGTTACAACCGTGCCGCCCTTGTTGTTTTCAAGAGCAATTACAGATGCAAGTGCCACGATTGAATTTCGATTTATTTCATTACCGTGAGAATCAACGCAAGATGCTCTGTCAACATCTGTATCAAAAATCACACCCAAATCGCAGTTATTCTCAACCGTTGCTTTTCTGATGAATTCCATTGCAACTTTATTTTCAGGGTTTGGAATATGATTTGGGAACATTCCGTCAGGCTCTAAAAACTGACTTGCACCGACATCTGCACCCAATGGCGCTAAAACTTTAGCCGCATAAAATCCGCCAACACCATTACCTGCGTCAACTGCGATTTTGAAATCCTTTAAAGGATAGTCATAATCCTTTGCGCCAACTTCTTCTTTTATCATATCGCGAAGCATTGCAGAATATTCAGAAATATAATCAATCTCTGTAATACTACCCTTTTTATTCAACGCTCTTCGTTTTTCTTCTTCTGCGTTTTTGAGAATACTTTTAAGCTCTTCGCCTGAAAGTCCACCGTCACGAGTGAAGAATTTAAGTCCGTTACGGTCAAATGGATGATGACTTGCGGTAATCTGAATTGCACCGTCACATTTTCTTGTAACAGTTGTCATAAACATTGCTGGGGTTGAACAATATGAACAATTTAATACATTGACACCCATTGAAACAAGAATATCAATAACCGCTGTTCTAATTCTATCCGCAGAAATTCTTGAATCGTGACCAACAGAAACCAAAAGGTCTTCTGGATTTTTATTTTTCTTTTCACAAAGGAAATCAATGAAAGATGCGCTGATTTCTCTGACAACTTCATCTGTTAACTGAATTTCGGGATATTTTTCTGTCGCAACTGCAACACCGCGAACATCAGTTCCACTTTTTAAATGCATAAGTTTCATTTAATCAAACCTCTTTTCAGCATTTCTTCTGCCGCGAGCATTACGCCAAGTTTTCCGCTATGGAAATTGAGTCCACCTTGCATCCATACAGCAAAAGGCTCGCGAAGTGGCGCATCAGCAGAAAGCTCAATTGATGAGCCTGATGTGAATGCACCCGCAGACATAATAACCTGACTATCATAACCTGGCATATCCCAAGGCTCTGGTGTTACATAAGAGTCAACGGGAGCACCTTTTTGAAGACCTTGACAGAACGCAATAAGGTTTTCTGCGTTTTCAAGGCAGATTGCTTGAATAATATCGTGACGAGTTTCGTTCACTTCTGGAGTAACTTTAAAGCCCAACTCAGTAAAAAGTGATGCTGCAAATATTGCAGTTCTCATTGCTTCACCAACAACATGTGGAGCATTGAAAAGCCCCATAAACACGCTTCTGTTCTGACCAAGAGTAGCCCCTACTTCTGTGCCAAGTCCCGGAGTTGTGAGTCTGTATCCACAAAGCTCAACCAAATCCTTGCGCCCTGCAATATATCCACCACAAGCAGCAATTCCACCACCTGCGTTTTTAATGAGAGACCCCGCCATTAAATCTGCACCAACTTGAGTTGGTTCAAGTTTTTCTGTGAATTCACCATAGCAGTTATCAACCATAACAATTGCTCTTTTGTTAACTCTATGTACAATTTCGCAAACCTTTTCAATTTCTGCTATTGAAATTGTGTGACGAAGTGAATAGCCACGAGAGCGTTGAATATAAACCATTCTCACATCTTTATCACTTGCAGCTTTTTCAATTGATTCATAATCTATTTCGTCATTTTCAGTCAAATCAATCTGTTGATAAGCAATACCAAAATCAAGAAGTGTGCCATCACCCATATTCTTGCCACCAAGACCGATTGTTGAGTGAAGTGTATCGTAAGGTGTGCCGGTTACACAAAGCATTGTGTCACCCGGACGAAGAATACCATAAAGGCAAACAGCAAGAGTATGTGTGCCACTTGCCAACGCACCTGCACGGATTATTGCACTTTCTGCACCAAAAATATCTGCTGTGAGCACATCAAGTTTCTCTCTGCCTTTATCACCATAACCATAACCTGTTGAAGTATTAAAATCTGTTTCATCAACACGATTACGAATAAATGCAGAAAGCACCTTCTGCTGATTATATTCTGTTAACTCGTCAATTCCCTTAAAAACAGGACTTGCTTTTTCGAGTGCAACCCTCGATAATTCATTAATTCTGTCACTAATTTCAAAAAACATTTTATTTTTTCCTTTTATATGTTAGTTTGTTTTGTATTCGTAAATTTCTTTTACCACACTAAACCCGAGTTTTTCATAAAATTTTACATTATAGTCACGGGACACAAGATAAACATCTTTTCTTGGAGAAAGGTTTAGTAGTTTTTTAACTATCGCCTTTCCGTAACCTTGTCCGCGATATTTTTCTTCTGTGAAAACATCTGTTATAAGTGCCAAATCTTTATTAAATGAGATAAATCCACCACTTATTGTTTGAAAAGTTTTCTCGATTACTGCACCTTCACAGCAACCATTAAGATTTAAAAACTGTTTTAACATTGTCTGGTCGGGTGTTAATTTGTCATTTAACTTCTCAATTTTATTATAATGAGTATATTTTATACCCTTTTCACCTTTTGTTTCGTCCAACGAAATATGCATTAGATATTTTTTGTCTATTTGATTGTATGGCAATTTATCTGTTGAAAAAATCGAGCCATTAAGCACAAAAGAAAGCTCTTCAAAATCTGCATTTTCACTTGCGAACGCCACACATCTGTCGTTATCACCTGAAACGATTGCAGTAATTTTGTTTTCATCATTAAATTGCGCCCACAAAACACCGTCGTTCAACTCGCAATCCATAAAAAATCCTGTTTGCGAAAGAAAGAGTGCCGTGTTGTCTTTCCTCAAATAGTCAAAAATTAACTTATCAAGAAAATTTATTGATTTAACCATTTGCCAAGTCCTTTAAAAGTTCTCTTGCGAGCTTTTCAATGCTTTCAATATCCTTTAAATTACACACAGATGAGCCAGAATGAATATATCTGCAAGGCAAAGACACGGCGATAGTTTTAATTCCACCTGCCGATTTGTGAATTGCGCCTGCATCGTTGCCACCTGCGACAACAGTCTTTGTTTGACAAGGAATATTGTTGTTTTTTGCGATTTCAAAAGCTCTTTTATATAACTCTCTGTCATATAAAGTTGCTCTGTCCATAAATGACACAACTGCGCCATTGCCTGTTTTACAGACTTTCTTATGGTCAGGGGTGTCAGGAATATCCGAAGCCGTTGTTGTTTCGATTACAATTGCATAATCAGGGTTAACTGTGTATGCACTAACTGTTGCACCACGAGTTCCGATTTCTTCTTGAACTGTGAAAACACATGTATAGTCAATTTTTGACTTTTCTTGTAAAAGCTCTAACATCACAGCGCATCCTACTCGGTCATCAAGTGCCTTTGATTTAAGCATTTGGTCACCAAAAGGAATAAAATCTGATTTAAAATAACCCAAATCTCCAAGAGAAATATGCTTTTCTGCTTCTTGTTTGTTTTCAAAACCAAAATCAACTGAAATATCAGTAATACTTGGTATTTTTTTGCTCTCATCGGCACTGCATTGATGGATTGCTTTTCCACCTGCAACACCAACGCAATCATTGACAGTTAATTTTTTACCAAAGAGTGCAGAATCATCAATTCCACCCACATTTGATACATAAACATATCCGTCATCGCTGATGTAAGTGACAATAAAACCAACTTCATCCATGTGAGCAAAAAGTGCAACTTTATTTTTTGGTGCGATTTCACCTTTTTTATTAACGATAAGATTGCCGAGTGCATCAACTGAATATGTGCAATCGTCGGGAAGTTTTGAGATTATAAAATCCCTTACAATTTTTTCGTCACCTGATGTGCCGTTTAAGATACAAAGTTCATTTAATAAACCCATATTCATGTTGCTCACACCCTTTCAAGAAAACGCGCAATAAGCTTTGCGCAGTTTTCAACATCACAAATATCCACCGCTTCAACCGGTGTGTGCATATATTTCTGTGGCAACGAAACCAACGCAGATGGAATTCCACCCTTTGAGATTGTGATATGGTCTGCATTTGTCCCTGTTTTGCCATTCATAATTTCTTTTTGATATGGAATATCGTTTTCTTCTGCTATTTTCACAAGAAGCTCTGAATATTCACGGCTTAATATCGGTGAATATCCAATCATTGGTCCACCATTCATTTTGCCACATTCTTTTGGATTTGAGTCGGGTGTGCAAGCAAAGCTCACATCAACAGAAAGTGACAAATCTGCATCACAATTAAATGAAGCACAAGTAGCACCCGTGCCCCCTGTTTCTTCTTGAGCGGAGCAAACAAGTGTGATTTTATTCTCTGTTTTAGTGTATTCAAGCGCTTTAAGAAGCACCGCAATTCCACCACGGTCGTCAATATAGGGTGAGGAAACTACATTTGGGGAAAGAACTGAAAACGAATTTTTGAAACTTACTCTGTCGCCGATTGAAACCACTTTTTCTGCTTTATCTTTGCTCATACCGATATCAACAACACAAGTTCCATCTTTTGAAACACGACTTTCACCATCTGAAAGATGGGGTGGCACTGTGCACACGACACCATAAATGTCTTCTGCACCATGAATTGTCAATTCTGCACCTTCAACTGTGCGCATATCGACTCCACCGACCTTTGTCACACGAAGAAAACCGTCATCAGTAATTCCCGTTACAACAAAGCCTATTGTATCGAGGTGAGCATCGAGTAAAATATGCTTGCCATTGCCGTATTTTTCAATAATTATGTTCCCAACTTTGTCGCAAGAAACATTGCCATACAGTGAAAAAAGCCCCTTGAATGTTTCAAAGGAGCATTTCTCATCCCCCGCAACGCCTGCGAGGGATGTTAATTTTTCTAAAAGTTCAATAGTTGTCATTTAAATCAACCTTAATTTTAAATTATACTTCAACGCCACCTACTGGACGGATAATAAGTACATAACAAGAATCAGTACCAAAAATACTCTCCATTGCATTTTTGTAATCTGCAAGAATTTCATTTGGAACGAATGCCTGAATTGTACCTGCAAATCCACCACCGTGAACACGCCAAGCACCCTTTCCTTTGAGAATGCTTTCACTTACTGCCAAAGCGAGTGAAACTGGCTGTTCCTGAGGCTTTTTAACAGAAAATACATTCTGATTATACTTGTATGATGAGTCACCACTTTCAAGTATGTATGATTTAAACTCTTCAAAGTCACCTTTTTTAAGAGCATCAACTTCTTTTAATACTCTATCATTATCTGCAAAGAAGTGCATTGCACGGATAACTGCTCTATCGCCAACTTTTTCGCGTACTGTTGGAATATTCTTCTTGAATTCTTCTTCTGGGACTTCACGAAGAACATTTTTACCAAAGCAACCTGCAACTGCTTCCATTTCACTGCGAATTGCTGCATAGTCATCTGTCAAATCTGAGTGGCTGCCCTTAGTGTCAACAATGCAAAGTGAATGGCCAGAGGAAGCAAAGTCAAATTTAACTTCGTTTACGATTGGCTCTGCTGGGTTGTTAAAGTCGATTGTAACAAATCCACCAACTGAGCAAGCCATCTGGTCCATAAGTCCACAAGGTTTGTCAAAATAAACATTTTCTGCATATTGTGCAATTTTTGCGATTGTGATAGCGTCAACTTCACCGTCATTATAAAGGTAGTTGAGCATTGTACCAACAAGCACCTCGTAAGCCGCTGATGATGAAAGGCCTGAACCTGAAAGAACACTTGACATTGTGCAAGCGTCAAAACCGCCGATTTTGTAGCCATATTTCAAGAAACCTGCGCACATACCACGAACAAGTGCTGGTGAATGTCCTTTTTCGTTTTCTTTGATTTCAAGGTCTGTGATGTCACAAACGTCCATATCATAACCACGAGATTTAACACGAACAATATTTTCGTCATTTTTTGCTGCAATTGCAATAGCATCAAGGTTGATACCCGCTGCAAGAACTCTGCCGTGGTTGTGGTCTGTGTGGTTGCCACCAACTTCTGTACGACCAGGTGCTGAGAACAATCTTGCATCTCTATCTTCACTAAAAATTTCTGCAAAATCGTTTGCAAGGCTCACATATCTTTCGTGTTGTGCCTTAACTGCTTCGTCTGTTACATAAACGCGCTTGAATCTTTCGTTATAAGCGCCATTTAAAATATCATTTTTCAAAACATTAATTGTTGCCATATTTATTTTCTCCTTTTCTCTTTTCCAACGCTATATTTGTAATTAAAACGGTCATACCTGAAATAACCAAAAGAATTATTACAGGAGCCATAAAATGCCATGTGAAAGGTTGTGCAATATTCCCACCCATTACAGAATATGTCCATAACTTAATGAAATAACCTGCAATTGATGCAACCATAAATTTGCCAAAGGGGAACTTAATTCCACCATAGAACTGACTCGCCATATTAATTGGGATTGACGGAATAAGTCTTATGAGAAACAAAACGCCTAATTTTGTCTTGCCCGCATGATTAAGCATCTCACGAACATTTTCATATTTTTTTAATTTATGTACAGCAACGCCTTCGTCAAGTCGTCTGCCATACCAATAAACTATTGATAGTGTTATTGAAAATCCCACGATATTAAGTGGTAATGCAAGTTCCGGTTCAAACAAAACACCTGTCATAATCATAATAAAAGGAAACGGAATTGGAACAAATGATTTGAGTGCATAAACCACAAGTATTGCCAAACCAATGAGCCATCTGTTTTCAAGTGATTGAATAAAATCTTGTAATTTGCCCAAAGCCCACAAGAATTCTGCCCAGCCACCCTCGGCAACCTTTGTGCTCATAATCATTGTGATAACTGCAAGCAAAATTGCCACGGCAAAAAGCCCGATTGCGCTAATGTTCATAGCGCCTTTTCTGTCAAGGTTTCTTTTTTCCATCTGCATCCCCTTTCTTCATTAGTTTGCAAACATACATATACATCTTAATTTTATAATATTTATTGAAAAAGGTCAATATTTTTGTTATTATAATATTAAATATAACACTATAATATATCCATAATTGGAGGTAGTGATTACTTTGAAAATAGTTATCCTTGATTCTTTTGCACTTAACCCAGGCGACTTGTCTTGGGAATGGCTTAAAAAATTGGGTGAATGTGAGATTTATGACAGAACACCTGCTGATAAAATTCTTGAAAGATGTATGGGTGCAGACATTGTTATTACAAACAAAACTCCACTCACAAAAGAGACTTTGTCAAAACTTTCTACTCTTAAATATATTGCCCTTGAATCAACAGGATATAATGTGGTTGATTGCGACTATGCAAAAGAAATGGGTGTACCTGTTTCAAATATCCCTGCATATTCAACCAACGCAGTTGCACAGCTCACTTTCTCACTTATTCTTGAGATAACAAACGCTGTGGGAATTCACAGCGAAAGCGTAAGAAACGGTGACTGGGCTAATTGTCCTGATTTTTGTTATTGGAAAACTCCACTTACTGAGCTTTGTGGCAAAACACTTGGTATTGTTGGGTTTGGTCAGATTGGTCAAGCAGTTGCAGACATTGCAGAAGCGTTTAAAATGAATATCGTTGCAGTTTCAGGCCACGAAACCGACCAAAGTCACAGAAAGAATTTCAAATGGGTTGAAATGGACACCCTTGCAAAGACAAGTGATATTATTTCATTCCATTGTCCGCTCACCGAAAAAACAACAGGACTTGTGAATGAAGAGTTTATCAACAAATGCAAAGACGGTGCAATTATCATAAACACAAGCCGTGGTCCAGTTGTTAACGACCAAGCTCTTGCAGATGCTCTCAATAACGGTAAACTTCGTGGTGCAGGTCTTGATGTGCTCACAGTTGAGCCACCAAAAGCAGATAATCCATTGCTCTCTGCAAAAAATTGTTTTATTACCCCACATATCGCTTGGGCAGGTTTTGAAACGAGAGAAAGACTCATGAACATTCTCGAAGAAAATGTAAAAGCATATTTAAACGGTAATCCACAGAATGTTGTGAATAAATAAGGCAAATATGTATTTTCAATAAGTTTTTATGCAAGACAATGTGGTGAAGCCGAAGCTGTATAAAGATACCGCGAGGCGAAAGCAAGGACGCATTGCGGAAAATATGCAAAAATTGTTGTTGACAGTTGACAATTGTTATTGTATAATACACAATGTATCCCAATGTAAAGGGAGGGATTTTTAATGAGTCAGGTAAAAGTTAAAGAAAACGAGTCTTTAGAAAGTGCTCTCAGAAGATTTAAGAGACAGACATCTCGTGACGGCGTTATTCAGGAAGTACGCAAAAGAGAGCATTACGAAAAACCTTCTGTAAAGAGAAAGAAGAAGTCTGAGGCTGCACGTAAGCGTAAGTTCAAATAAACTTGGGCTTTGCGAAGCTTTGTTTCAAAACGCAAGTGGGCGTCCATTGACGGATTGCCCACTATTTTTTTATTAAGATTTAACCTTAAGGAGTTTTTATGGTTTCACCAATGCCAAAATACCGCTTCAAAAGTGTGCTCGACATTACTATTGAAGATTTAAATAAAATGGGCGCTCATGCAGTTGCCCTTGATATTGACAACACAATCTGTAATGACGGAAGAGATAATGTTATTGACGGATTAACTGAATGGCTCGAG
This sequence comes from Candidatus Fimenecus sp., assembly GCA_045632525.1. Taxonomy (GTDB): domain Bacteria; phylum Bacillota; class Clostridia; order Oscillospirales; family Acutalibacteraceae; genus Fimenecus. Next base: position 10,285 of record JAZQWV010000044.1, on the reverse strand, counting down.
ACTATTCAGAATGCCGGCATAAAAGTAATGATTATCTCAAACGCTATCGGCAAACGACCACGAAGAGTTGCAGAAAGCTTAGGTCTTGCTCACTTGTCTTATGCTAAAAAGCCAAAAGCTCACAAGCTTATCAAAGGTGCAGAGATTATGGGCGTTAAAATAGAAGAAATGGCTATGGTTGGTGACCAGATTTTCGCCGATGTGCTTGCAGCAAATACTTGTGGTGCAATTTCGGTGCTTGTTGATGCGTTAGAAGGCAAAACTCGTTTTCCAATTTTCTATGCGAATCGCAGAAGAAAAGAAAAACCTGTAATCGCAGAATTTGAAAGACTTTATGGATATGGTGTTTATGATGAATAATTTACAACAAATTTTAAAAGATAAGGGCAATGGACACTGTGCCCTTATTATCTCACCTGAAAACAGAAAATATTTCACAGGATTCGAGTCTTCTGACGGCTTTTTGCTTGTGTCAGCTGACCGTACAGTTTTTATCACAGACGGAAGATATATCGAAGCGGCAGAAAAGCAGATTTCTGTTTGTGAAGTTATGCTTTTAGGCAAAACATATCCACAAATCGCAACTATTCTTAAGGAGATGAATTGTCGTCATTTGCTTGTTGAGTCAACAAGAATGACAGTTTCTACATATAACTCTCTCAAGGGTGTGCTTAAAAATATCAGCATTTCAACTGATACCACACTTGATGCAATTATAAATTCAATCCGTTCAATCAAAACCCGAAACGAAGTTGAAAGCATTATAAAAGCGCAACGAATTGCAGAAAGTGCTTTTGAACACATTCTTAAGTTTATAAAAGTTGGTATTACTGAAAAAGAAATTGCATTGGAATTGGATTTCTTTATGCTTCGCAACGGTGGCGAAGGGTTATCGTTTGAAACTATCGCAGTCAGTGGTGCGAACTCATCAATGCCACACGGTGTTCCAAGCGACAAAAAAATCGAGAATGGCGATTTTATCACTCTCGATTTTGGCACAATTATAAATGGCTACCATAGTGACATGACCCGTACGGTTGCCGTTGGTTTCGCGACTGACGAAATGAAAAATGTTTATGACATTGTGCTTAAAGCACAGAACAACTGTCTTGCAAATATCCGTTCAGGTGTCAATTGTAAAGATGGCGACGAGTTTGCACGAAGCGTAATTAGAGATGCTGGTTACGGTCAATATTTCACACATTCAACCGGTCACGGTGTGGGTGTTGAAATTCACGAGTTCCCAAACCTCTCACCTGCTTCTGACAGCGTTTTGCAAGTTGGTAACATTGTTACAGTTGAGCCCGGCATTTATATCCCTGAAAAATTTGGCGTGAGAATTGAAGATATGGCTCTTATCACCGAAACTGGTTGCGAAAATCTCACTAACGCACCAAAAGATTTGATTATCTTATAATCAGCGCAGTTATAATCGAGCCCACAACTGCGGACGAAAGCATTTGTGCAATAAAAAACATTTTACTTTTTACCTTTTGTTTGCGTGTTTTGGGTACAGAAATTGAATTCTGAATACTTTTCAACGCTTGATTTCGCAATTTAGCGTCACTCTCGTTGCTGTATTCAGGTTTGACAAAAAACAATGCCTTTTCAAAATAATCACATTGGGGTTCAAGAATTTCTAAAACTTGTCGGTTAACACCTTTCACCATTTTTGTATCCTCACAAATTTATTTTTAAATATCATTGTCTTTTTTAGTCAGTTTTATACTCTTTTACCAATAGAATTTGTAAGAAAAATTTGTCAATATGGGATTTTCACCAAAAATAATTACATATTATTTTATACGGAAAGTATAATAAACTTTTCAACAAAATTGTTGAAAACTCTGTTGAAAATGTTTATAACTCGCCCTAATTTCATTGAAAAATCAAGGTTTTTTCCATTTTTCGACAATTTTATAAAAAGTTTGTTAAATTTATATCAAATACAATTTGTTGTAATTACTTGACAAATTATACATTCTGTTGCTTTAACTACTTAAAAAATTACTAAAAGTTTTGTGCAACTTTTTATTAGTGCTTTTTAATAGAATTTTCTAAAAATTTTAGCTATTTTGCGAGGTGATTTTTACGAAGAAACATTTTGAAATACCCTGTCCCCCTGTTTTCAATTTAGGGCTCACCCTTGATTGCGGTCAAGCATTTCGTTGGACAGAAAAAGACGGAAAATGGCACGGCGTTGCTTTTTCTAAACCTTTAACAGTATATCAAACCGAAAACAAAATCATTTTTGAATGTGACGAAGCCGATTTCAATGAAATCTGGAAAAATTATTTCGATTTCGAGTGCAATTATGAAGAAATCACAAACAAATATGACGATAAATATCTTTCACAAGCCGTCAAAGATTACAACGGCATCCGAATTCTTCGTCAAGAGCCTTGGGAAGCACTTTGTTCTTTTATAATTTCAGCAAACAATAATATCCCACGAATCAAAGGAATTGTCGATAGGCTCTGTGAAACTTTCGGCGAAGGTGAAAGTGGGCAAAAATCATTTCCATCTGCAGAAACCCTTTCAAAACTCACCGTTGAAGATTTAGCACCATTGCGTTCGGGATTCAGAGCAAAATATATTATTGATGCGGCAAAAAAAGTTGCAAACGGCACAATTGATTTTGACGCTATCGAGAAAAACCCAATTGAATTTGGTCGCGAAGAACTTCAAAAAATCAATGGTGTGGGCGCAAAGGTTGCCGAATGCACCCTACTTTATGGTTTTCATAAAATCGAAGCTTTCCCCGTTGATGTGTGGGTTAGACGAATTATGGCAGAGATGTATCCAAACGGATTACCAGAGTGTACAAAAGGCACAGAGGGAATTGCTCAACAATATTTATTCCATTGGAGAAGAATGCAGGATAAAAAATAGGACCCATTAATTATGGGTCCTATCTATTTTAATTTCAATACAAAAGATGGCGAATTACTCTATGCTGTCTACGGAAGGAGATTCACTATTCCTTTTCGTTTTTTTCTTTTTCTTTCCAAACAACAATGCAATTACGGAGCAACCACCACCGATTATGGCACCACGAATAGTTGCTTCAATGACATTGTCCCCAAAAGAAGAACTCTTCTTTTCTTTTAATGAAGTATCAACATCAAATTGTATGCTATCAATAATACTTTCCATTTCTTCGTATTCTGTATCAACAAAAGGTGATGTTGATTGGAACGTAAAGGTATAGTTGTCTTTATTTATAACAGTGACAAATTCGCATATGTAATATCCTAAGTTGGAATCCACATACTCTAATTTAGCAAATTTATACTGGTTTTCATAAATTGAATATTCTTCCGCATTTACTCTTTTAGCAAGACCTTTTGCCAATTCTAAAACATCTTTTTCACTATAGTTTGACAAGTTTGCCATACCAGAGTCAATTGCTTTTTTTCGAATAAAAAACTCAACATATTCTCCATCGTCATAAAGCAAAGCAGCATCCATATATGCTTCATTATTATAGAGAGTGTCGTACATATAATCATAAGAAAGTCCTAACTCATCTAATTCAGAGTTGTTCTTGATATTATCTCTCGTAAAAACATACCACGAAGAATCATCTACACGAATACTCATGTCTGTATCGCCTAGATGATATGTTTCGGCACCTACTGTCATAATTGAAAAAAGCATCAATAAATAACAAATAGTTGTTGTCAAAATGAGTTTTCTTTGCTTCATACAAAACCCCCTCCTAAATCACATTTATTATAGCGTACAATTTTGTAAAAAGCAACTTACATCTACAAAACACTCTTTATTATTTAAGTATGTTGTGATTTGTTTAAAGCCATGTTAAAAAAGTCACCAATGTTTTTACTAGAAAAAACGGAGTTTTCACTATGAAAAACTCCGTTTTATTTTTAAAGATGAAAAATTTTTAAAACTTCAAAACTCCACTATTATATAACCCGTGAGAGTCTCTTTTTTTGTTTTGATTTGTTTTACTGTTGTGGCATGCCCGCTGCCATCATTGATGACATAAGACCTTTTTTCTCTTTCTTTGGCTTATATGCAGGAGGGTTTTTAAGAAGTTCTTTTGCTTTCTTACCCTTTGAAGATGCAAGATATTGGTTAACCGCAACAAGTGTTTCATAGAAATCTTCGTCAGTAATTTCTGCTCTGCATTTTGCAAGAATGTCAGCATCATTATCAATTTCACCAAGAATTGTAACAAGAACAAGGTGTTGAACATCATTTGTTCCGTTTTCATAAGTATCGCTGAGAATTCTCATGAGCTTCTTGATTTTTTGCTGGTCATTTGAACGAAGAGTTTCCATGATATATGCATTAGCGTGATTTACAAAGAAATCTTCGCCAAGGAATTCATCATATCTCTGGAAATTTTCTTTATAAGCATCTTTAAGTTCAGGATAAACTGTTGTAATTCTGTTTGCAAGAGTGTTAGCGTCATAAGACATACCATTCTTAACTGCTGTTTTTGAAACAGTTGCAGGTGCTTTTTTAGTTGCAGCTGCTTTTCTTGATTTCTTGCCATAAGCAGTATCAAGAGTATCAGAAAGTTCGTTGCAAAGAGATTTAATATCTCTTTCTGTGAAATCTTCAAGGTCAAAAAGGTTTGAAGACACTTTTTTGAATTCACCGTTATCAGTCTGTTCCATAACATCAAGAATGTTATCGTGACTAACAAGACGAACAACAAGACTATTCTTTTCGATTTCAAGATATGCACTTTCTTCTTCTGTGAAGATTGGTGCGTCACCTTTCTCGATATTTTCAGGAATTTTCACTTTAAAATCATTTGCTTCAAAATTAGCACTGCAACCTTTTAATACAAGTGCAAGAGCTTCGTTTCTGTCGAGCATTTTCAGTACCTCAAATCGTTATAAAATTAGATATCCCATATAATATAACACATTTATTTCATTTTGTCATTAAAAATTTGTGAATATTATAATTGATTAGTTAAATATATTGTGATAAAATAATATAGTTAATTATTAAAATGTGTTATTATGACTTTTTATAGGGTGATAAATATGAAAAATGCACTTATTATTTTTGGTGGTGTTTCATCTGAACACGATGTATCAGTTGTGTCTGCATCATCAGTTATCAGAAACATTCCAAAAGAAAAATATAATGTTATAATGCTCGGCATCACAAAACAAGGTGAAATGTTCCTTTATGATGGCGACTTTGAAAAATTGCCAAAGGACAAATGGCTTGAAGACAAAGCCCATCTTAAAAAGGCAATCATCTCAACAGACCGTGCAGACCGTGGTATTGTTGTATTTAACGATAACGGATATGAAAAAATTAGAATTGATGTTTGTTTTCCTGTGCTTCACGGCAAAAATGGTGAAGACGGCACAATGCAAGGTCTTTTAACTATTGCTGGCATTCCTTATGTTGGTTGTAACACAATGGCATCAGCTGTTTGTATGGATAAGGCAATGACAAACGCAATCTGTGATGTTAATAATATTGCACAGGCAAAGTGGAAATATATCACAAAATATGATTTTGAGCTTCGTGGCAAAGATTTTGCAAGAGAATGTGAAGAATATTTAGGTCTTCCTGTTTTCATTAAACCTGCAAATGCCGGCTCATCAGTTGGTGTTGTTAAAGCAAAGACACTTGAAGAAATTCATCGCGGACTTGAATATGCTTTAGGCTTTGACTCAAGAGTTGTTGTTGAAGAAGCAATTCTCGGTGCAGAAGTTGAATGTGCTGTTATGGGTAATGACGAGCCTTTCGCAGGTGCAGTTGGTGAAATTGAACCAAGCAACGAATTCTATGATTTTGAAGCGAAATATGAGTCAGATAGCGGACTTCATATCCCCGCTCGCATTGGTGAAGATAAGATTAAAGAAGTTCAGGCACAAGCAATCAAGGCATATAAGGCTTGGGGTTGTTCAGGTCTTGCACGAGTTGATTTCTTCGTAAGATATTCTGACGGCGCAGTGCTTTTAAACGAGCCAAACACTCTCCCCGGCTTTACAAATATCAGTATGTACCCAATGCTTATGGATAAAGCGGGAATTTCTTATGGCGACTTGCTCGATAGACTTTGCACACTTGCAATGGATAAATGGGAAAAGGAATTCGCAGAATGAAAAAAGATGCAGTTATTAGAATTGTCAGCTTGCAAAGAACTGAAAATGGTGACAATTCAAGTGAAATGTCAGTTGTAGGCACTGTAGCCTATGACAACAACAAAAGCATAATTGAATATATCGAAAACAATGAAGAAACAGGTCCCGAAGAAACAACAATCACAGTTTCAGATAATGACACTGTCAGCATTGTGCGACACGGGCAATTTAGCAGTGAAATGATGGTTGAAAAAGGCAAACGCCATCTCACATTTTACAGAACACCTTATGGTGAACTTACAATGGGTATTTATGGCACAAATGTTGACTTTTCAAAAGACGAAAAAGGCGCAATTCTTAAACTTAAATACGAACTTGATTTCAATAACGGTTTTGTATCAGAAAATACTATGAAAATATATATTGAGGAGAAATAAGGATGTCTAAACTTGTTAAACAAGCTACTAACGAATTACATACACTTATTGTGAACGCTTTAGAAAAAGCAATTGCAGATGGTGAAATTCCTGCAGAGCAAATTCCTGCGTTCAACATTGAAGTTCCTGCAAATCGTGACAATGGTGACTATTCATCAAACATTGCATTTGTTTGTGCAAAGGTTTTCCGTCGTGCACCAAAAATAATTGCAGATTTAGTTGCAAAGAATATCCAGCTTGATGGCACATATTTTGATTCTTGCACAGTTGCAGGTGCAGGATTTATAAACTTTACTCTTTCAAAGGATTTCTATGCTGACATTTTGCTTGATGTTAAAGCACTCGGTAAGGATTACGGCAGAAGTGATTACGGTCAGGGCAAGAAAATCAATGTTGAATTCGTTTCTGCTAACCCAACAGGTCCAATGCACATGGGTAACGCTCGTGGTGGTGCTTTGGGTGACTGTCTTGCAGCCGTACTTGATATGGCAGGTTATGAAGTTGAAAGGGAATTCTATATCAACGACGCAGGTAATCAGATTGAAAAATTCGGTCTTTCACTTGATATTCGTTATCAGCAGATTTTCAAGGGCGAAGATGCAGTAGAGCTTCCTGAAGATAGCTACCACGGTGAAGACATCAAAGAAAGAGCACAGCAGTTTGCTGATGTTTATGGCGACGAATATATAAACAAGAGTGAAGACGAAAGAAGAAAAGCTCTTGTAGAATTTGCTCTTCCTAAAAACATTGAAAATATGAAAGCTAATATGGCTAAGTATCGTATCGAATACAAAACATGGTTTAAAGAGAGTATTCTTCACGATAGTGGTGCTGTTAAAGAAGTTATTGATTATCTCACAAACAAGGGCTTAACTTATGAAAAAGACGGTGCTGTCTGGTATAACAACATCAAAGTGCAGACAGAAATGCTTCTTCGTCAGGGTAAAACACAAGAAGAAATCGACAAGCTTGAGCTTAAAGATGATGTTCTTATCCGTCAGAATGGTAACCCAACATATTTTGCAGCTGATATTGCTTATCACAAGAACAAGCTCGTTACTCGTGGCTTTGACAAGGCAATTAACATCTGGGGTGCTGACCACCATGGCCACGTTGCTCGTATGAAGGGCGTTCTTGAAGCACTCGACCTTGACAGTGACAGACTTGACGTTATTTTGATGCAACTTGTTCGTCTTACTCGTGATGGTGAAGTTGTAAGAATGTCAAAGAGAACAGGTAAAGCAATCACACTTGTTGATTTGCTTGAAGATATTCCTGTTGATGCAGTTCGTTTCTTATTCAATATGCGTGAACCTGGTTCACAGATGGACTTTGACCTTGATTTAGCTGTTGAACAGTCATCACAAAATCCTGTTTACTACTGTCAGTATGCAAATGCTCGTATTCACAGTATTCTTCGTAAAATCGAAGCAGACGGTGTAACAGTTCGTGACTGCACAAAGGAAGAGCTCAAACTTCTTACAGCACCTGAAGAAATCGAGCTTATCCGTCACCTTGCATCTCTCACAGACGAAATCGTAAATTCAGCAAAGAACTATGACCCTGCAAAAATTACTCGTTATTGCATCGACCTTGCAACACTTTTCCACAAGTTCTATAATGCTTGCCGTGTTGCCGTGGAAGACGAAGCACTTATGCAAGCTCGAATTTTCCTTTGCACTTGTGTTATGAATGTGATTACAAACATTCTCACAACATTTAGCATTTCAACACCAGAAAGCATGTAAAAGCAATTTAGAATAAAACAATGTAGGGGACGCCGACTCGGCGTCCCGTTTTTGTTGACAAAGCCAATACAAAATGATATATTTGAATTGATAAAAATTAGTGGGAGGGTTATATATGGTAGAATTTAGTGGACAATTAACTGAAAAAGCTAAAAATTTCTTTTACAAAAAGACCGTGAATATAGCAATTTTGGAAATGTTAGTAGGTTCATCAATAGGCGCAATAGCCACTATAATTGCTTGGTATTTGATTTTTAGTTCTTTTGAGTTTCATGGTGTTTTAGTAGGCATTTGTGTTCTTGTTTTGTTATCATTATTACCTTGCACTATGGTTTTTTCAAAAAAAATAATTCCTAAGAAAATTACCGTCAAAGGAAATTCCATTAGTTCTCAAACAGGGTTTAGAACAAAAACAATTTCCATAAAAGATGTAAAAAGGGTTTGTGATTATGGCGACTATTATTATATTGTGGCTAATTTTTTAAACCATTCATCACTTTTTGTTTGCCAAAAAGATTTGTTAACAAAAGGCACAATAGAAGAATTTGAATCTCTATTCGAAGGGAAAATAATAAAAGCAGAATAACGGTTTTATGTTTTCTCTCCCTCCGTCAAAATCGAAGATTTTGTCACCTCCCTCGTCAGAGGGAGGCTTTTTTGTTAGGCTTCTCCTTGAGGAGAAGCTGTCGCGAAGCGACTGAGGGTGGCATTATTTGAGGGTCGTCGAGGACGCCGACCCCTACGTTTTGTTAAACATTTATAATCGCGTTGCAGACCCGACACTTTGCGTTTTGCGTTTTCCACTTTGCGCTTTATTTCTGCATTATTATGGAAATGGTGGCAATAATATAACTAATGCCCATAAAAATCATTCCTATTGTCAATCTTTTGTCAAAATAACTATTGAAAAATTCTGGCAATAATTGTATAATTGCTAAGATAGGAATTATTCCGTTAAATTATGAAAGGAGTTTTCATTTATTATGATTAACTACTCACATGAAGTTGAAAAAATGTGCTGTGTTAAAAAAGGTCCTCACCATGGTCCAGCTCCAATTCCTGAAGAAGGAAAATGGGTAAAAGCTTATGAAATCAAAGACATTTCAGGCTTCTCACACGGCATCGGTTGGTGTGCTCCTCAGCAGGGTACATGCAAACTCACACTTAACATTAAAGATGGTATTGTTGAAGAGGCTCTTGTTGAGACTCTCGGTTGCTCAGGTATGACTCACTCAGCTGCTATGGCTGCTGAAATTCTTCCTGGCAAAACTCTTCTTGAATGCCTTAACACAGACCTTGTTTGTGACGCTATCAATACAGCTATGAGAGAAATCTTCCTCCAGCTCGTTTATGGTCGTTCACAGTCTGCTTTCTCAGAAGACGGTCTTGTTGTTGGTGCTGGTCTTGAAGACCTTGGTAAAGGCCTTCGTTCACAAGTTGGTACAATGTTCTCAACAAAGGTTAAGGGCGTTCGTTATATGGAAATGGCTGAAGGCTACATCACAAGAATGGCTCTTGATGCTGATGACCAGGTTATCGGTTACGAGTTCGTTAAGCTTGGCAAGATGATGGAAGATATCCGTCACGGTATGGATGCTGCTACAGCTCTTAAGAATAATACAGGCTCATACGGTCGTTTTGCAGATGCTGCAAAGTACATCGACCCAAGAGAAGAATAAGAGAAGGAGGATACTAAAATGGCTAATGATGTAAGATTTGAAGGCAAAGAAAGACGTATGGCTAAAATCGAGAAATGTCTTGCTGAATACGGTATTGCTTCTCTCGAGGACGCAAAAGCTCTTTGCGAATCAAAAGGTATTGATGTTGAAGGCATCGTTAAGGGTGTTCAGCCAATCGCATTCGAAAATGCTGTTTGGGCTTACACACTCGGTGTTGCACTTGCACTTAAATCAGGTGTAAAGACAGCTTCTGAAGCTGCTGCAGTTATCGGTAAGGGTCTTCAGGCTTTCTGTATCCCTGGTTCAGTTGCTGAACAGAGAGACGTTGGTCTTGG
>JAZQWV010000043.1:0-1958 GCA_045632525.1 Candidatus Fimenecus sp. | reverse complement strand
TATTTTCAGTTTTTGAAATATAGCCCTGATTTTCATCTATTTATTCATCTTTTCCATTATGCTGATTTTATCATTTTAAAAAATTCTTCAATCGGAATCGGCTTTGAAAAATAAAAACCTTGAATCATATTACAACCGCTTTCTTTCAAATAATAATACTGTTCTTGCGTCTCTACTCCTTCTGCAACTACCGGTAACTTCAAGGTACTAGCAAGATTCAATACACATTGAATAATACTTTTTCCTTTTTCATTTGTATAATCATCAATAAAACTTTTATCTAATTTAATAACATCAATAGGCACTGTACTAAGCATCATCAAAGAAGAATACCCTGTTCCAAAGTCATCCATAAGTATATGAAATCCGAAATTTCTAAATTTCTCTATTGTAGTACGCAACAAATCCATATCTTCAAAAAATGCGCTCTCAGTAATTTCAAGTTCTATCAACTCTGCCGGAATATTTAATTCTTTGACATACTCACAATAAAACTCTGCAACATTTTTATCATACAACAATTGTCTCGATACATTTACAGAAACGGGTAATGGTTTTATTCCTGCATCGATCAAACTCTTCTGCCAGTTACATATTTGTTTAAATATCTCTTTATCCAACTCACGCACAAAACCACTGTTTTCTGCCAATGGAATAAACTGCCCCGGTGGTATAATTTTCCCGTCCGGAGTAATCCATCTAATCAATGCTTCAGCACCACATATTTCACCTGTTTTGGCATTGTATTTAGCTTGAAGATATGGAATAAATTCATGATCACGAAGAGCAGATTCCATCTCTCCTATCATATGAACGTTATAATATTTTTTATCACGGAACCCGGCATCATAATAAGCAATAATGGAACCTTCTGCATGTTTTACTGTTTCATGAGCAATTCTTGCCTTATTTAACATACTATAAAGCTCCTCATCATGCTCTTCCACCAAGTATATTCCTATTGACGGACGAAGCATGGTCTCAAATTTTACATTATCATGCATTGCTTTAACAAATTCGTCTAAAACAATTTCAAACTGTTCTAATTCGTCATAAAAATACATAACACAAAACTGTTCAGAACTATTACGCGCAACAATTCCTTTTTCACCCACCCAGTTTTGAATTATTCCATAAATTCTTCGAATAGTATCTATACTTTCCTCATATCCATACAAAGTAGCTATTAGATTAAAATTATCTATATCAAGAAACACAAATGCTGCCTTTTTTTCAGGATACTTATTTAACCACTCTTTACAATCCTCAAAAAACTTTTGATAGCTTCGTCCTCCTGTTATTGCATCTACATACAAAGCATTTTCTAATTGCTTATTTTTTTCCTTTAATACATAACGCATGCTAAGGCTAACCAAAATTGCACATACTAAAATTCCCATGCAATATAAAAATACACGGTTCATTATTGAAACCTTATTTTCTTCAACAATATTTTCAGGCACCATACTGAAAACATACCAGTCTGCAATATTTATTTTTTTATAATATGTGTATAAATCCCCTTGGCCTTCACCTTTAATATTTAAAAGGCCCTCCCCTTTATTTTCTAACTGACTTTTTAATAAATCTGCGGCATTACTATCATATTGTGCAACATAATCATTTATATTTTCCATTTTTTTAATAGCATTGGTATTGCGTGAATTAATAACAACCTCTCCCCTACTATTTATAATGCATGTGTACCCCTCTCCATCAAAGGAAGATGCTGCAAGAATATTTTGAAAAGTCTCACTATTATAAACCGCAGCCAATACACCTATAATATCTTTACTACTTTTATGATATACAGGAATTACATAAACATTTATTAGCTTTCCATCAGCCCTGTCTACTATAACGCCAGATAAAACTTTTTCTCCTAATAGCGCCTTTTCAAAATTTTCTCCACCCTTCATATTCAATTCACTGCCATCTGTCGTTAATGTAACACCATC
>JAZQWV010000042.1:0-18195 GCA_045632525.1 Candidatus Fimenecus sp. | reverse complement strand
GGAGATTTTTATATGAGCAAATATTTTAAACATAACCCTGCAGTTTTTGTGGTTGACAAATACTATCAGATTATGATGCCCTGTAAAAAATCCTGCTTTTTCTTTGTTAAAGTCGGCGATAAATTTTATTATGACGAATCGAACGGAATTATGTGTTCAAGGAGTAAAATACACAAGGTCGAAGTGCCTTCCGCGGAGCTTGATAAAGCCAAGGAATATACGATTTGTATACGACCTATCATCATAAGAAAAGCATACTTTTCAAAAACAAGAAAGGTGCTTGAAAAAACATATAAATTTTATCCCGTGCCCGAAAATAACGTCAGAGCATATCATATTGCTGATGCTCACAATAATATTGAAGAGCCGATAAAAGCTGCAGAAACCTTTGGAGACATTGATTTTCTGATATTAAACGGTGATGTTATCGAGGATAGCAGTAACCCGAAAAATTTTATGAACATATATGAAATATGCTCTCGTTTAACAAAAGGTGAAAGACCTGTTATCTTTTCAAGGGGTAACCACGATTTAAGGGGTAACTTTGCAGAGAAGTTTGCGGACTATACGCCTACCCGCAAGGGGAATACATATTACAGTTTTCGTATCGGCAATATCTGGGGAATTCTCCTTGACTGTGGTGAAGACAAGAATGATGACCACGAAGAATACGGCTATACTGTTGCCTGTCATATTTTCAGAGAGCGTCAGACAGAGTTCCTGAAAAATATAATTGAAAACAAGGAAAATGAATATGAAGCAGAGGGAGTTAAACACAAACTTGTTATCTCTCATAATGCATTTGTTCACAGATATCAGCCACCGTTTGACATTGAGCAGGATATTTTTGCTGAATGGGCAAAACTTTTCAGAGAAAACATAAAGCCTGAAGTTATGATTTGCGGCCACGCGCACGAGCTGAACATCTATTATCCTGAAAACAGTGAGTGGAACACCAACGGCAGCATCTGCCCTGTCGTAATCGGCAGTACAATTGAAAAGAAGAATTCCGTTTATTTTGCAGGTTGCGGCTATGTTTTTAATGATGAAAATATTGAAATAATTTTCACAGACAGTAACGGTGAAACATTAAGAAAAGAACAATTGCACCTTGGAAATAAATAGGCTTCTTCTGAAAAAAATTCTTCTAAAACTCTTTAAGCTCAATCCCATATGTGAAAGCAATGGCGCAGCATCTATTCCTTGCAGATTTGATGATATACGATAAATAAGAATTTATTAAACAATGATTTACAACATCATGCACAAATCCTGTTTTTTGAGCAATTAAATAATTATAGACAATAACAGTTCATTGTGATAAAATTGAAACAGTTATTAAAAAAGATTTAAAGGAGACCATATAATGAAAAATATATGCGTAATCACAGGCGGCGGCAGCGGTATGGGGCTTGCTGCAGCAAAATTTATGCCTAAGGAAAAAATTATCGTTATCTCAGGCAGAACAGTTGCAAAACTTGAAAATGCAGTTAACGAACTCAAAACATTGGGTTACGAAGCTTATGCTTATGCCTGCGACACATCAGACCGTGAAAGCGTTAAAAAACTTGCCGAATATGCAGCATCACTCGGTAACATTAAGAATGTAATCAACGCCGCAGGTATTTCACCCGCAATGGGCAACGCAGGAGACCAGGAAAAGATTCTTCGTATCAATGCTCTCGGAACTGTTTATGTTAATCAGGAGTTTTCGAAGAAAATGAGTGCAGGAAGTGTTATCTGCGATATTTCATCAAACTCCGCGTATTCGCTTCCTTCTTTCATTCTTCCCAAGAAGGCTTATCCTCTTGCTGAAACAGATGAAGAAGCTTTCCTTGCAAAACTTATCAAGAGAGCAAATATGGCTAAAACCGATTATGAAAAGAATGGCTTTGCTTACGGTCTTTCGAAGAATTTTGTTTGCTGGTATGCCGCAAAAAGTGCATTTGATCTCGGTCCAAAAGGAATCAGAGTTGTTTCTCTCAGCCCTGGTCTTATTGCAACTGATATGGGTAAGATGGAAGAAGAACACGGCGGATTTCTTATTAAATTATCCTGTGAAGAACGTATGGGTACACCTGAAGAACTTGGTTATGCCATTGCAACAGTAGCTGACGAGCGTAATGGTTACCTTGCAGGTGTTGATATTCTTTGTGACGGTGGCAGCACCAGAGGTCAAAAGGAATTCAAGAAAAAGAAGTGAAAATTGGATTGTTGCTAAAATCATAAAGAATTCAACAAGTTCCAATTTATTAAACTCCGGTTCTAAAATGAGACGTACTGTCAAAAGAAAACCCATCCAAACGGATGGGTTTTTGTTTTTAAAATGAATTGAATATTAAAATTTTCTAACAAAGCTACATCTTTTACAAAGTTCTTCGCAAGCTGTTCTGTTGGAAAATCCGTTATAGATATTTAGTGCTTTTGGCGAATTAATTATTTCTTCTAAATCACTTTCGAAAATATTTCCAAGGTTTATTTCACCATTGTTATCTAAACAGCAGGGGACAACTGTGCCATCTGCTAAAATTCCTATCTGGTCACGAAGTCCGTAGCAGAAAACTTTTTCATTTATATTGTCGTTTTCGAGTGTAGGCCAGTCAAATTTATCGCCATATTGAATATAAATTTTTTGTCCAATTCGTGTGCCGTTTCGTTCTTCTATCCAAGGCTTTGGAAAGTAGTTTTCAAGTTTTGCTAAAATTTCATTATTCAAACTATCTTTGCCACCGTTGTTCCAAAGACGCAGAACAACGATTTTTTTATTTTCGGCAGATTTGGCATAAGAAAAACAGTCATCGATATATTTTTGGAACGAAATTTTATTGTCATTCGCCTCAAAAGAGTGTAGCGAAATCACAGTTTTATAATGAGATTTTGAGTTTAAAAGAATATCTTTGTTTTTATTTAAAAGTGTTCCGTTTGTAGTGATAATAACATTAAAACCCATTTTATCTGCAATATTTAAAAACTCTGCAAGGTCTGGGTGACAAAGAGGTTCACCAAGAAGATGAAAATAAATGTAATCGGTATAATCCTTGATTTTGTTAAGCACAATTTCAAATTCTTGGGTATTCATCCTTTTAGGTTTCCTTATTGTGCCCGGACAAAAAGAACAACTTAAATTGCAGATATTAGAAATTTCAACATATACCTTTGCAAATCGTTTCATTTTATTTCTCCTAAATTTTATAGTTTTATTGTATCATATTTTTTTAAAATGTTAAACATAAACTTTTTTGGAACAATTGAATTGTGCGTAGATTTGCGCCTTGTAAAGTCGAACAACTTATGTTAGAATGAAAAAGTGGGAAAGGTGGGATAAAAGTGCGAACAAAAGATATTGAAAAAATTTTCATTAAACGGTGCGAAGAATATGCAAAAGAACTTGGTGCTATTAATACTCAAATTGACCGTGATAAACGACAGACATATTTTTCAATCTTTCTTTCGATTAGTAGAATAACTTTTGTTTATAGGATAAAAGAGTCCGAGTTTGACCATCCTAGTACCCTTTATGCACGAATTCATCTTAAAAAGAATCGGGATGTTTTCTTTCATATTCCTGAATTGTTGAGTTTTCTTGGAATTAAAGATTTCAGAGCATTCTGCTTTCCTTATATTGAAAACGAAAAAAGATTCAATGCTTGTTTTAATGCATTGACAAGCCTTTTGAATGACCATTGGGAAGAGTTTGAAAATGTAGTTTTGCAAGGACGATATGATAAATTGCAAAATTCACAAAAAGAGAAACTTTTCAAATCTGCTAATATTGAATTTGAAGATAGTTTTAATGAATATGAACAAGAAATGTTTCAAACAGAAATGTTAAAGGCACAAGAAGATTTTGAGTTCTTATTCCGTTATACCATAGATAAGCCTTATTATAATTTTTGTCTTGGTAAATTAGAAAAAGCAGAAGGAAAATACGCAAGACAGATTGAAAAGGGCAAAGCGACCGATTATGAAAAGCAACTTTATGAGTTTATTAAAAAATCCGAAAATGCCCATTTCAAACCAATGCCAGAAGAGTGTTTTGCTTATCGTGATGCGCAACCTTATTTGTATGGTGTAAAAGGGTTTCCATTCTCATTGCGTACGCTTGCGTTGTCAGTTGCCGTAGGTGCAGTTGTATTTACCGCGATAGTTACGATAATCAACTATATTATTACGCGAGACGCAATTGTTAATCTGGGCGCAGATTGGTGGGTTAGCACGCTTTTTGGTGCATTCACAGGAATTTTCATTTCATTTCTAATGCCTACTAAAATAAAAAGATTTATTAAAGATAAAAAAGCTCATTTTGACAATGAATTTATGCACATTGTTGAATCTCAAAAATGGAAAGATATATCAATGTTTTTAGTGCGCTCGGTTATTGCTATTTCTTTAACTACAACAATACTGCTTTGTTCTGATTCCATAAGACTTTATGATACATACGGTGAATATCCTAAAATAGATAAACTTTTTGGGACAGAAACCTTTCAGTATGAAGATATTGATAAAATTTATTATATGAACGCAAGACATAATGTCTATGGGGACAGAATTGATAGACCATCTTATGTGTTTGTAATAAATGGTAAGGTGGAGTTTGATTTTGACGGATATACATCTGTTGAAAAAACTGAAGAGTTAGTGATGCCGTTAATTGAAAAGTATAATATAGAAATTATAAAGGTTGATTCTAATATAGATATTCCGGAATATGAAGAGTATTTTGAAGAAAATTATTGATATGTAGGTGATTGCTATGCCATATTTATTTACACATTTTAAAGAGAAATATACGCCTGATGGTGAGCAAGTTTATTTCGGTATTAGCCGTGATGGGCTTAACTGGGAAAAGGTTAATGACGGCAATCCTGTTTTAACTGCCAATCTTGGTGAAAAGGGATGTCGCGATATTGAAATTGTGCGACTTCATACGGGTGGATTTGTAATTCTCACAACTGATTTGTGTGTTGCAAACCGTTATGACGAAAATCTTCAACTTGATTGGTCAAATATAAACAGAACAGGTAGCAAATGCCTTCGTATGTGGAAAACTGACGATTTGGTGAATTTCAGCGAAGAAAAATTAGTTTATTTTGGTCGTGATGATTTTGGGTGTATGTGGGCACCTGAAGTTTATTTTGAAGAAGAAACAGGGGAATATTTAATCCATTGGGGTTCAACTGTGGCTGAAGATGACTATAAACACATGTCTATTTATTGTTCGGTTACAAAGGATTTTGAAACATTTTCTGAGCCAAAACTCTTTTTTACAAAAGACAATGAAATTCTCGATACACATATTCGTAAAATTGATGGTGTTTATCACATGTTCTATAAAAATGCACATAATCCGTCAATGAATATGCATGCAATATCAGATAGCCTTTATGGGCCTTATGAGCACGACAAGGGCTTTGAAGATTATATGAATACACTTGAAAAACCAGGTTCTTATGAAGCGGGAACAAGCTTCACTTTACCTGATGGCAGATGGTGCGTTTTGTTTGACTTTTTCGGGTGTGAAAAAGAGAAAATGGGCTATGTGCCGTTTATCTCGTCAAAACCAGGGGATATGAATTTTACTCGTTGCCCTGATTTGTTTAAATTCCCTTATGGATATAAGCACGGTGGGGTAATTGAAATCACCGAAGAAGAATACGAAAGGCTTAAAAACATATAAAAAATTGCGATGGGGTTTATGACTTCATCGCATTTTTTATATTCAAATACAAAATAGGGCGAACAAACACGAAAAAAGATATACATAAACACTATATATTGTTAATTTTATCTTGTAAAATTGCAAGATATTTGCTATAATAAGATATTAAAAATAATATGCGTAACTATGCCCGAACGGAGTATAAAAATGGATAATAAAATTGATAAATTTAATGAAGAAAGACAAAAGGATTTAATCATAGGTCGAAATGCCGTAACAGAGCTTATCAAGTCAGGTCGAGAGATTGATACACTCTTTGTTGTGCGTGGTGAAAAGGGCGGCTCACTTGGTAAAATAATCGGCGAATGTCGTGAAAAAGGTGCTGTGGTTAAAGAGGTCGATAAAAAGAAACTTGACTTTATGTGTGGCCACAGTAACCATCAGAGTGTTGCGGCAATCTGTGCTGCTCACGATTATTCAACTGTTGAAGAAATCTTGAAAGTTGCAGAAGAGAGAAACGAAGCACCATTCATTGTGGCTTGTGATGGAATTGAAGACCCACATAATTTAGGCGCGATTATTAGAACGGCAGAAGCAGCAGGCGTTCACGGAATAATCATTCCAAAACGCAGAAGTGCATCGCTTAATTATACTGTTGGTAAAACTAGCGCAGGTGCTCTTGAATATATGAAAGTTGCACGCGTATCAAATCTTGCATCAACACTCCAAGAACTTAAAGAAAAAGGTTTGTGGGTTTATGGTGCGGATATGGATGGACAAGATGTTCGTTCAACTAATCTTGACGGTGCAGCGGTGCTCGTTATCGGTTCAGAGGGTGATGGAATGAGCAGAATTGTCCGTGAAAAGTGTGACTTTATTGTTTCGCTTAAAATGAAAGGTCAAATCAATTCCCTTAATGCATCGGTAGCGGGTGGTATCTTAATGTATGAGATATCATACGGCAGAAAATAAGAAATAAAAGATTAACAAAACTATAATAAATTTTCGGGGGACTTTATTATGGCAGATAGAATTTCAGATTCTCTCATAGATGAGATTCTTGCATCAGCAAAGAAATATGAAACAGAAGATAACTACAATATTTCTTCTGAAAATATTGATGCTTTGTTAGAAGACATCAAAGAAACTTTGCCTTCAAAGGTGGCGGAAGATAAAACAACCGTGATTTCTTCATTGCCAAAAGAAGAAATAAAAGAAAGATTCAAAGTAAATATTGCTCAAATTACAGAAACAGACAAAACTGTTGTTTTGCCCGATATCGCTCGCGCAGAGGATGTAACTGTGCATGTTGAAGAAAGCGGACAAATCGGCTTTTCTGCTGATGGCACAAAAATCGGCAGTGAAGAAGTTTTAGAAGAAAAAGAAGAGCCAAAAGAAGAACTCAAATCTGTCAGCGGCCAAATTTCTATTGAAAAAACAAGAATGTTCAATGAAGTTAAAATCCGCGGGGAATATAATCCCAATATTTCTCATAATTTAGGAAATAAGGTTGCAAGAACAACAACAGGTGAAGGCGACCCACTCTCAACTCCTGTTATGAGTGAAGAAAAATACAGAAAACATTTTATGAACCGTCCTGTGCAGAATATCGAAAAAACACAGGAACATCGCAAACTCATTGAGTCACTCCCCGAAAAGACTATTGAGACTCCCGGTTTGGTTATTAAAAAGAACAGAGAACTTAAGGCGGATACAGATGGCATTGAACCATTGCCCATGATTGTGCCTGCTGAATATGAATTAGAACAAGAAAAGAAGAATCCAGTTATTGTTCTAGAAGAAAAAGATATTTATTCTGATAATCAGATTATGCTTGATGGCTTCGGCGAAGATGATGAACCGGTTATGCAACAATCTGAAGAAGAAGCAGAAGCAGAACTTCGCGAAACAAGAAAAACCGTTGTTGACAATTTTATGAACGGTGGCTTGATTTTCAAGCAAGAAGTTGCAGACGGAGAAATCGGAGCAACAACACCAAAACGCCGTTTTGAAAGACGTAAAGTTTCAGTTGCTCGTGAATATTATGGTCCCAAAGATACAAATGCTGTTTACAGAGTTTTCCAAGCAGAGAAAAAGAGCCTTGTTGCAAAACTTTCAGGACTTTCAGTAATCTGCATTATAATGTCATTGCTTGCAGCAGTTGCAGGTGCAGAAAATGGCAACTTTGAGATTTATGGCAACAACGAATATGTTTATGTTGCGACTCAACTTGTTTTATTGCTTGTTGCTTGTGGCGTTTGCTATCGCAGTTTGATTGATGCTATCAAGGGACTAAAGAATAAAGTTTTAGATATGAACACCGTGATTCTTGCAACTTCATTTGCGGGTATTTTGCAATGCCTTGTGGGATTCGGTTTTACAGATAGCGTTGAATCAAGTGCAAGATTGTTGGCAGGCGCAGCAGTTTTACCAATGATTTTAAAAACTGTTGGTGAATTAATTCGTTGTAAAGGTGATATTGCAAACTTTGAAATCGTGTCAGACGAAGAAAGTGAGCTCTATTGTGTTCAGAATATCGATGATGAAGACACAGCAACCGAAATTGCTCGCGGTTTAATGCTTGGTAATCCTGATATTAAATATTCAGCAAAAATCGGCTTCCCTACAAGATTCGTTGAACTTTCTCGTTCAGCAGAAGTTACAGGTCCATTATTTAAAATCGTAATTCCTGCAGTTTTAGGTGTTGCGTTGTTGATTGGTATAATTTTCGGTATTATTTCTACAAATGTTTTTGTAGGTGTGAGCGCGTTTGCGGGTGCAATCCTTATGGGACTTCCACTTGCAGCAAGTCTTTGTGCTATTACAAATATTTATGCTGAAAACAAAAAACTCAACGAAGAAGGCTCGTTGATTAACGGTTATAGCGCAGTTGAAGATGCGGTTAATTCAAATGGTATAATGGTTGACGCTTGTGACGCATTCGTTAGTGGTGGTTGCAATATCGAAGGCATTAAACTCTATCACAAAATGCGTATTGACGAAGCAATTCTTTATACTGCGTCAGTAATTATTGAATCAGGTGGAGTACTTTCTGATATATTCAACGGGGTTATCATTGGTAAGCAAAAGTTGTTGTTCCCTGTTGAATCATTGGCTTATGAAGAAAAATTAGGTTGTTCTTGTTGGATTCACAATCACAGAGTTCTTGTTGGTAACAGAGAATTACTTGTGCATCATAATGTTGAAACACCTGACAAAGAACTTGAAGATAAATTCAAGCAAAACGGCAGAAATGTTATTTATCTTGCAATCGAAGGCAAAATTGCTGCAATGTTTGTTGTGGTTTATAAAGCGAACGAAGAAACAGCAAGATATATGCAAGAACTTGAAAAAGATGGTTTAACAATATTTTTCAGAACATCTGATGCGAATATTACAGAAGAATTTATCGAAAAAGAATTCGACTTACCATCAAATGTTGTTAAGATTATTAATCCTGTTGCAGGTGAAATGTTTGCAAAGGTAAAGAACAGCGAAATTGACCGAGCAGATGCAATGATAGTGCATGACGGTAGCGCAAAGACAATGTTCTCTGCTCTTCATAGCGCATTTGTGATAAATTCTTATGTTAACACTTCAAGAATTATCCAGTTTGTTTCATCTTTCTTGGGTGTTGCAATTGTGGCCTTGCTTGCAGGTCTTTCAAGTCTTGCACAGGTTGGTGTTTGGCAAATTATAATTTATCAGGCAATCTGGGCAACTGTGCTCAGCGTGCTTCCTATATTGCGAAAAAAATAGTTTAGGGGATGACAATTTTGTCAGAAATTTTAAATTCACTTAAAGATGGTTTTTTGTGGCTCTGGGGATTTGATGAAGTCAGATTTACTATTGATGCACTCATCAAATTGGGCCTTGCCGCGTTGTTAAGTGGTATAATCGGTTTTGAGCGCGAACACTCACATCGTCCTGCAGGCTTCAGAACACACATTCTTGTGTCTGTTGGCTCTGCACTTGTAATGCTTACATCAGTTTATATCGCAAAAGACCAAGGCATGGTAACTGATGTTACAAGAATGAGTGCACAGGTAATAAGTGGTATCGGTTTCTTGGGTGCAGGTACAATTCTTCGTGAAGGTTTTTCAGTTAAAGGACTCACAACTGCGGCTTCCCTTTGGGCAGTTTCTTGTATAGGTATTGCAGTAGGTTCTGGTTATATTGTTGGTGCTTTGGTAGCAACTTTTGTAATTTATCTTACTCTTAACTCATTAAAGAGATTTATTGTTCGTGGTTCAGCAGGTAAACTTCTCTTTATTGAAATTAAAGATGTTGGAACACAGATTCCGCTTATCACAAAAACAATCAAACAATGCGGTGGAACAATTCACTCAATGGAAGTTGTTTATACTGAAGCAAAAGATTTAAAATTCAAACACAGAAAAGATACTTCTGTTATTAAAATTCTTGTGTTCCCTAAAAATGATGATTCACTTTCAATAATTTTAAGCACAATCAGAAGTATGGAAGATGTAGAGGATATTTATGTTGACTGATAGCATCACTTTATATGATGGTGAGCATATTGAAGATTTAGGGTGTGATGTGGGTGTGATTGTGTCAAAACAACACACTTTTGGTACGGATGCAATGCTTTTAGCATCATTTGCAAACCCTAAAAGAAATGATATTGCCTGTGATTTCGGCACAGGTTGTGGAATTATCCCATTTTTATGGTTGAGAGACGGTAAGTGCAGTGAAATATCTGCTGTTGAAATACAAGAAAATGCTTGCAATCAAGTAGAGCGTTCAATCACTCTCAACAACACAGAAAAAATTACTCTCTATAACAGAGATTTGAAAAATCTTGATGGGTTTGCACTTGCAAGTTTTGATTTGGTCACAATGAATCCGCCTTATAAAATCGAGAACGGTGGAATAAAAAATGAAGACGAAAGTGCAACAATTGCCCGTCACGAAACTTTCTGTAATATGGACGACATCGCAAAAAGTGCTTCTAAACTTTTGCGTTTTGGTGGCAAATTCTGTATCTGTCATCGTCCCGAAAGAGTTTTTGACGCAATGGTGGCAATGAGAGGTAACGGCATTGAGCCTAAAAGACTACGCTTTGTGTCTAAAAAAGGTGACACTCAACCTTGGCTTGTGCTGATAGAAGGCAAGCGTGGAGCAAAAAACGGCTTGAAAGTTGAAAAACCATTTATAGCATATAACGATGACGGCACTCTTACAGATGAGGTGCTGGAGATAACAGAAAAATACAGAAAGGAAACGGGCAAATGAGTGGAAAACTTTATGTAGTAGGAACACCAATCGGCAATTTGTCCGATTTTTCCGAAAGAGCAAAAGAAGTTTTGAAAAGTGTAGATTTTATCGCCGCAGAAGACACAAGAGTTACAACAAAACTTCTCAATAAATTTGAATTCAAAAAACCATTAATTAGTTATTATGAGCACAATCGCCGTGAACGTGGTGAAATAATCATAAAGCGTATTCTTGATGGTGAAACTTGTGCCATAGTTACAGATGCGGGAATGCCTTGCATCTCTGACCCGGGACAAGATTTGGTTTATCTTTGCCACGAAAATAATATTCCTGTGGAATCTGTGCCGGGGCCAACTGCATTTGCAACTGCTCTTGCTATCAGTGGAATGGAAAGTGGCAGATTTACATTTGAAGGTTTTTTGAGCACAAATAAGCCAAGCAGAAAAGAACACTTGGACGAGCTTCGAAATGAAACTCGCACAATGATTTTCTATGAAGCACCACATAAACTTAAAGCAACGCTTAAAGATATGCAAAAAGTTTTTGGTGACAGAGAAATCGCAATAGTTAAAGAACTTACAAAAATTCATGAAAATGTTATGAGAACAACACTTTGCGGTGCTTGTGAATACTTTGAAAAAGAAGACCCTCGCGGTGAATATGTTTTAATTATTGCGGGTGCACAAAAACAGAAAGAAAAACAACCTGTTACATTAGAACAGGCTGTGGAGATAGCAAAAGATTTAGTTTTAAAAGGCGTCAGCGTCAACGAAGCAGCCAAAACTGTTGCAAGTGACACTGGCATAAAGAAAAGTCTTATATATAAAGAATTACTTTGATTCTCTATTGGAATATTTATACATTCTTGCAATTTCTTTCTCAATAAGTCTTGAAGCTTCGTTTATGATAGTTTCCATAGACTTTGGCAATTGCTCACTTCGTTTTGGCTTGTTGTCACCGTCAAAAACAAGAGAATTGATAATGTGGTCAACAAGATTTGTTGTGATAAACGGCGCTAATTCTTTTTTTGCATTTTCGTGATTGGGAATTGCGCCTTGACGAAGTGCAGAAAGATACACTTTATAAATAGTAAGAATATAAATATTTCTTATTCTTGAAGCATAGTTTCTTCCGTAAACACCAAGTCGCTCTTGCATATAAACTGATGAACGGAAAACTGTACTCATTCTCACTTCGCTGTCTTGTGGAATTTCATAATCTACAAAAAGTGCGTCAGACATCATTTTATTGTCAGTAAGACCTAAAAGGTAGTCAGTACTAACATCATAGAAAGCAGAAGCACGGCAGAGAAAATCTAGGCCACATTCACGGATTCCTTTTTCATAGTGAGAAAGCAAAGCCTGTGAAACACCAAGT
The DNA here is from genome assembly GCA_045632525.1 of Candidatus Fimenecus sp. Lineage (GTDB taxonomy): Bacteria > Bacillota > Clostridia > Oscillospirales > Acutalibacteraceae > Fimenecus. The sequence continues at coordinate 5,918 of JAZQWV010000042.1, read as the reverse complement.
TGTTCAGCAGCTTCTTTTTGACTTAAATTTTTATCTTTTCTCAGTTCCACAAGTCTTGTTGAAATTGAAGTGCTCATTTAAAACATCCTTTATACTTAAAGTATAAAGATTATATAACAGTTTAAACATTTTGTATATTGTATTTAATCACAAATTTTTAGGAGTTCTAATATGAAAACTTACCAAATCCATTTAATCCGTCATGCAGTCACAAAGGGTAGCCTTGAAGGACGATATATCGGTCACACAGACGAGCCTGTGTGCGAAGAGGGTATGGCGCAACTCAAAGATATTCAAGAAAACTATGGCGAATATCCAGAGGTTGATGCTGTTTTTTCAAGTCCTTTGAAAAGATGCATTGAAACAGCACAGGCGATTTATCCTGATAAAAACCCAATTATTCTTGACGATTTAAGAGAATATGATTTCGGTGAATTTGAGGGCAAAACAGCTGAAGAATTACAAAATGACGAAGACTTTGCAGAATGGCTTTCAGGTACAAATCCAAACAAAGCGGCACCATTTGGTGACAGTCAGGTTAGATTTAATTACAGAATTTGTGATTGTTTTGAAAAAATTGTTGATGGTGTAATTAAAGCGGGCGTTAAGAATACGGCAGTTATTACTCATGGTGGTGTGATAATGTCACTTATGCAAACTTACGCTTTGCCAGAAGCAGCAATGCACGAGTGGTTGACACCTTCTTGTTGCGGATACACTTTGCGAGTTGACCCATCAATCTGGTCAAGGGGAATGAAGGTTGAAGCAATTGCAGAGTGCCCATCACAACCAAAAGAGTTTGAACATGAACTTTGGGATGTTTATGACCCCGATAAAGACCCGTTTGATGTGGCATATTGGGAAAATGATGAAAATTTTAAAGATGAGCAATAAAAAATTTCTAAATTAGCAATAAATAATACATTGAAATAGAAAAAACATAGTGATAAAATTATTTTATAAACTAGGTAACTTGGAGGGAAAATTATGAAAATGTCATTCCGTTGGTATGGCGAAAGTGACCCAATATCATTGCAATACATTCGTCAAATTCCAAATATGAAAAGCATAGTTAGTGCTGTTTATGATGTAAAACCGGGTGAGGTTTGGCCGGAAGAGTCAATCGAGAAAATGGTAAAACAATGTGAAGAAAACGGTCTTATTTTTGATGTTGTTGAATCAATTCCTGTGCACGAAAACATTAAACTTGGCAGAGATAATGTTGACGAACTTTTAGAGGTTTATTGTGAAAACATCCGTCGTTGTGCAAAATATGGTGTTAAATGTGTAACATATAATTTTATGCCTGTTTTTGACTGGACTCGTACACAGCTTGATAAAGAGGCAGAAGACGGCTCAACAAGTCTTGTTATGTATTGGGAACAGATGAAAGGTCTTGACCCACTTAAGGATGATATTCATCTTCCAGGTTGGGATTCAAGCTATAGTCAGGAAGAAGTTAGAGAATTAATTTCAGCTTATGGTGAGCTTGGCGAAGAAGGTCTTTGGAAGAACCTTGAAAAATTCCTTAAAAAGGTTATTCCTGTTGCTGAAGAATGTGGGGTTAAAATGGCAATTCATCCTGATGACCCACCATATCCCATTTTTGGTATTCCAAGAATTATCACTTGCGAAGAAAACATCGACAGAATGTTAGCTCTTGTTGATAGTGAAGCAAATAGTCTTTGTCTTTGCACTGGCTCATTAGGTTGTGCAAAATCAAATGATGTGGTAAAAATGATTAGAAAATATAGTGCAATGAACCGAATTGCATTTATGCATATCAGAAACATTTTGATTATGGAAGATGGAAGCTTTGAAGAAAGTGGACATATTTCAAGTTGTGGTAGTCTTGATATGTATGAGGTTGTTAAGGCGCTTGTAGATACAGGTTTTGATGGATATGTTCGTCCTGACCACGGTAGAATGATTTGGGGAGAAACAGGAAAACCTGGATATGGACTTTTCGACAGAGCACTTGGTGCTACATATATAAACGGCTTGTTTGAAGCGGTTGAGAAAGGAAGTAAATAACCTATGGTACACGAGAATTTAAAAGGTAGAGTAGCAGTAGTAACTGGTGGTGGCGGAGTCCTTTGTGGTGACTTTGCAAAGACTCTTGCAAAACAGGGCGTAAAAGTTGCTGTTCTTGACCTTAATGAAGCAGCAGCACAGAAGGTTGCAGACGAAATCGTTGCTGACGGTGGCGTGGCTATTGCAGTTGGCTGTAATGTACTTGAAAAAGAGAGCATGGAAAATGCCCGTGCAATTATTAACGAAAAACTTGGTACTTGCGATATTCTTCTCAATGGTGCAGGCGGCAATAATCCAAAAGGTACAACAACAAAAGAAACTCTTGAAAAAATTGACCTTATAGAAAAGAATGACGACATCAAAACATTCTTTGACCTTGATGCAAACGGAATTTCTTTCGTATTTAATCTTAACTTCCTTGGAACACTTATTCCAACTCAGGTTTTTGCTCGCGATATGGCAGAAAAAGAAAATACTTGTATTGTTATGGTAACATCAATGAATGCTTATCGTCCACTTACAAAAATTCCTGCTTATTCAGCGGCTAAGGCAGCAGTTAAGAATTTTACAGAGTTTATGGCGGTTCACTTTGCAGATGTTGGTATCCGTGTAAATGCAATTGCACCGGGCTTCTTCTCAACAAACCAGAATAAAGCACTTCTCTGGAATGAAGATGGCACACCAACTGAAAGAACAAAGAAAATTCTCAATGCAACACCAATGAAGAGATTTGGTGAATCAGAAGAACTTACAGGTGCATTGTTGTTCCTTTGTGACGAAGCATATTCAAGCTTTATCACAGGTACAAGCATTTGCGTAGACGGTGGTTTCTCTGCATATTCAGGCGTTTAATTTGGAGGTATTAATATGAACTTAAACCTTAGAAAAAAAGAAGATTGTATGTTTGATATGATTTCACTCGGTGAAATTATGCTTCGTCTTGACCCAGGTGAAGGCAGAATTAAAACTGCTCGTTCATTCAGAGCTTGGGAAGGCGGCGGTGAATATAATGTTGCTCGCGGACTTCGTCGTTGCTTCGGTATGAAAACTGCGGTTGTAACAGCTTTTGCTGATAACGAAGTTGGTCGTCTTCTTGAAGACTTCATTATGCAGGGTGGCGTTGATACATCACTCATCAAATGGGTTAAATATGACGGTATCGGCAGAACAGTAAGAAATGGTCTTAACTTCACAGAACGCGGATATGGCATCCGTGGTGCTGTTGGTGTTTCTGACCGTGGTAACACAGCAATTTCTCAGCTTAAAGCAGGGGATATTGACTGGGATTATATTTTCGGCACACTCGGTGTTCGTTGGCTTCATACAGGTGGTATTTTTGCAGCACTTTCAGAGTCAACTGCAGAAGTAGCAATCGAAGCAGTTAAAACTGCAAAGAAATACGGCACAATCGTATCTTATGACCTTAACTACCGTCCATCTCTCTGGAATGATATCGGCGGTAAAGCAAAGGCACAAGAAGTTAATAAGGAAATCGCAAAATATATTGATGTTATGATTGGTAACGAAGAAGATTTCACAGCTTGTCTTGGTTTTGAAATTGAAGGTAACGACGAAAATCTTAAAGAACTCAATATTGAAGGTTACTACAAGATGCTTGAAGAAGTTGTGAAAGTATATCCTAACTTCAAAGTTATCGCAACAACTCTTCGTACAGTTAAAACAGCAACAGTTAACGACTGGTCTGCAATCTGCTATGCAGACGGTAAAGTTCATAAGGGACTTGAACTTCCAGGTCTTGAAATTCTTGACCGTGTTGGTGGTGGTGACTCATTCGCATCAGGTCTTATTTATGGTCTCATGACAACAGAAGATGCACAGACAGCAGTGAACTATGGTGTTGCTCACGGTGCACTTGCAATGACAACTCCAGGTGACACATCAATGGCATCACTTAAAGAAGTAGAAAATATTGTTAAGGGCTCAGGTGCAAGAGTACAAAGATAAAACTAAAATGTAGGGGCGGGTCTCCGTGCCCGCCTGTAATTTGCGAGTTGGTTGGATGAAAAAGGAAATCAAAGCTAGTGATATCATAATAAGACTATTATTGTTCTTTATGTGGCCGTATGGGCTTATTCCATTAGCGTTATCTAAAAGATTTAAACATAAGGTAAGCTTTGCTTTTATATATTTTGCCTTGTGTTGCTTGATTGGATTACCATTGTTTATGTTCATTTTTACTCTTGGAGAAGGTACTGCAACAGCAATTGAATGGGTAAAACAGTGGTGGTCGGAATATTTTTTCTTTTGTATTTCTATTTTAGCAATTTCATTACCAATATATTTTAGAAAAACTAAGAAAGACAAGGTTCTTGCTGAACAAACATCATCAGAAGATGTTAATAAGAAAGTTGAAGATTTTGGATTATACCAACAAGCAACAAGTTCGTCTGATAAAGATAGAAACTATTCAACAGAATATAACACTAAATTGTATGGCGTTGATTATCAATCCAATAATAATCAATATAATCCGAATAATGCTTATCAAAAAGCACAAGTTCTTACTGAAAGAGAAAAGAATTTCTATGAAACTATAAGGCTTATTGCAGAAAAGCACAATTTGAATGTGTCAGCAAAAATGAGATTAGCTGATATTGTTAATGTTAGTGACGATATACAAAAGAAATCAAGTTTATGGCGGACTAAATTCGGACAAATAAGCCAGAAGCATATTGACTTCGCTCTTCAAGATAAAACTAATTTAGAAATTAAATTGTTAATTGAAATTGATGATTATACTCATCAAAGAGCAGATAGAATAGAGCGAGATAAGTTTGTTGATTCTGTTTGCAAACAGGCAAATATTCCAATTTTACATTTATATGATGTAATTGGATTAGAAGATAAAATAGTTAATATATTACATAGTGAAAAAGTTGAACAGGAGATGTAATTATGGATAAAGAAAAAATCATTACCCGAATTCAGGACTGTGGTATCGTAGCCGTTGTTCGTGCAGAAACAGTTGACCAGGCTATCAGAATTACTGATGCTTGTATCGAGGGTGGCGTTGCTGCTATCGAGCTTACATTCACAGTTCCTCATGCTGACAAGGTTATCGAAGAACTCGCAAAGAGATATACACCAGAAGAAATCATTCTTGGTGCAGGTACAGTTCTTGATGCTGCAACTGCAAGAATTGCTATGCTTTCAGGTGCAGAGTACATTGTTAGCCCTGCTCTTGATATTGAAACACTCAAACTTTGTAATCGTTACAGAGTTCCAATGATGCCTGGTATTATGACAGTTCGTGAAGGCTTACTCGCTATGGAAAACGGTGCAGATATTCTTAAAGTTTTCCCAGCAGACCTTTTCGGACCAAAGATTATCAAAGATATCAAGGGCCCAATTCCTTATGCTAAGATGATGCCAACAGGTGGCGTTGATGCTGATAATGTTGGTGAATGGATTAAGGCTGGTGCTGTTGCAGTTGGTGCAGGTTCATCACTTACAGCAGGTGCAAAGACAGGCGACTACAAGAAGATTACTGAAACAGGTAAGCGCTTTGTAGAAAACATCAAGATTGCTAGAGCAGAAATGGCAAACAAATAGTTTATTTTTTCGCAAAACTTCGTGGCTAGTGGTTCGCAGTATAATTGATACAGCTTCGCCTCTGCCACATTGCCTTGCAAAAAAATAAATCTATTTTAAAATTTGTTTATAGGGTGGGAGCTTGCTCCCACCACTTTTTTGTTTATCCAACAAATTTGAATTTGTCGAACTCTTTTTATGGTTGTGTAATCTTGTAGGGGAGGGTCTCCGTGCCCTCCCGCAAGTATGCAAAAAAATTACGGGCGAGCACAGGTGCGGGTGTCCGGTGGACACCTCTGCGAAGCAGAAGCACTGACCGAACCGGCAGGTGA
>JAZQWV010000041.1:0-16191 GCA_045632525.1 Candidatus Fimenecus sp. | reverse complement strand
GTGCCACCAATCATATATAAAGTTTTCATCATTCACACCTACAAATTCTTATTTATCGAACCAATTATACCACCCATACCAAGAGAAGTGCAATAGTTTTTAGTGCTGTTACAGGTTGTCATGGGTGGTGATTTTTTATACCCCGTACACTTTTACCCGTACTCCGTACACTTTTACAGATTCACCGGTACTCTTTAAAACACAAAAAGCAACAGTTTTCAGGCTGTTGCTTGTGCAGTTTATTCTTCGTCATTTTCGTCTTCAAATGAGTAGTCGTTGAGTTCATTGAAGTCGAGAAATTCGGCTAAAGTCATATTGAATGCGATTGCAACTTTATGGAGTGTTTTCACTCTTGGGTCTTTTGTGATACCTCTCACAATATTATCGAGAGTGGATTGATTTACGCCACTCATTGTTGCAAGTTTATTTATCGCAATACCTCTCTGCTTACAAAGGGACTTAATGCGTTTTACATAAATTTCAGAGTATTCCATGATTTGCACCTCATCATACGATTACCCATTTATGGGTTAATAATATGATACCCTTAAATATACGATGCATTACCCGAATACGGGTTGACTTTTATAAACTTGTTGTGCTAAAATGAGGTTACCCGATTATGGGTAAAGAATAAAATCTTTCTTGACCGCTATACACACAGATTTCTTCGTGTGATTCACACGCTTTTAAGTACAACAGGATAGCGATGTCAGGGGATGGCTCACCAGTTAACTCGGTGGGCTTTATTTGCAGTTCGTACAAAGAAAAATGTAATAATCTGTCACAAAATGCATATTATTTACGATGTATATAATATGGGTAATAGTAACATTTTTAAAGGAGGTTTTCTTATGAACATCATTGTCTGTGTGGATAAAAACAAGGGTATGCTTTTTAACAACAGAAGACAAAGTCAAGACCAAGTTTTGCGTGAAAAAGTTCTTGAAATCTGTGCCAATTCCACATTGTATGTTAATAACTATACTGCAAAACAGTTTGGTGATTCTGCTCCTCTAGTAGTTGATGATGATTTTTTGGTGAAGGCACAATCTGGGGAGTTTTGTTTTGTTGAGAATTCGGAAATTCCCATTGACAAGGCAGAAAAGTTCTATATATTTAATTGGAATCGTAAATACCCTAGTGATGTTTTCTTTGAAGTTGACTTGAAGTCTAACGGCTTCAAGAAAACGGCTGCGGAAGTATTCGCGGGCAGTTCACATGACGAAATCACATTAGAAATATATGAAAGGTAGATTGTTATGAAAAAAGTATCCACAATTATTCAATGGTGCTTTGCTGGATTTTTTGCTTTGTTATCATTAGGAACGGGTTCTGTGGTATCAAGTATCCTAGTGCTTATTGCTGCGGTGCTCATGGCACCTATTAAACCGATAAGAGATGCAATGAAGAAAATTAAAATCAAAAGTGCTGTGGCCATTGCATTGTCAGTAGTGTTGTTCTTTGTTGCAGTTGGAATATCCCCGGCGGCAGACAGTTCTGACACAACAGGACCTCCAAGTGTGACTGATGAGGTGCTTGACAGTTCTGAAGAGCATTCGGAAGAGAGTTCAACAATTCTAAACGAGACAGAAATTACATCGGAAGAGCAAAGTTCAGAATCGGTAAGTTCAACTGAAGCAACAAATGGTGGTTCTAGCAGTAGTTCTGTTGGAACAGGAACCGCTAAACCTGTAAATCCATCCAATATTCCTGCTTATACAAATAAACCTTATGTTGCTATCAACAATAATCAACCTAACTTCAGTTCTGCAGAACTTACAACAAAGGCTTATGAGAAATATAGTCCATTGGACAGTCTTGGTCGATGTGGAGTTGCAATTGCTTCGTGTGGTAAAGAGATTATGCCTGCCTCCGGTGAAGAACGTGGTAGCATTAGTAGTATCAAACCAAGTGGTTGGAATCAAGCAAAATATAATGGTATTTCTGGTGGCTATTTATGGAATAGATGCCATCTCCTTGGTTGGCAACTTTCTGCTGAAAATGCAAATAAGCAAAATCTCATTACTGGTACTCGTTATATGAACATAAATGGGATGTTACCATTTGAAAACATGGTAGCAGACTATATAAAAGAAACAGGTAATCATGTTGCTTATAGAGTTACTCCCATATTTAAGGGAAATAACCTTGTAGCAAGTGGGGTGCAAATGGAAGCGTATTCTATCGAGGATGATGGTGACGGCATTTGTTTCAACGTTTATTGTTACAATGTTCAGCCGGGTATAACAATAGATTATGCAACAGGAAAGAGTTCGCAGAATGGTGTATCAGGCGCAACGGGTAATATAACTACAGAAAAACCTACTGAAAAGCCAACCGAAACAAGACCCGACAAATCTGACAGTGTATATGTTTTAAATACAAACACCAAGAAGTTCCACTACCCAGATTGTCATTCTGCGAAGAAGATAGCAGCACATAATTATGCAGAAAGCAATAAGACTCGTGACCAACTTATAGCGGCAGGTTATAGCCCGTGTGGGAATTGTGACCCATAATTAAAAGTAGATAACCTAAAAATGGAGGATGAAGAAAATGAAAAGATTATTTAAACAGGCGATGATAATTTTATGTGTAGTTTTGCTCATTGTCTCATCAGTTGTAACTGTATTTGCTCACTCTGGTCGTACAGATGGCAGTGGAGGTCACAAGGATAATCAAAATAAAAGTGGACTTGGTAGTTATCACTATCACTGTGGTGGATATCCTGCACATTTGCATAATGGTGGTTACTGCCCTTACACAGATGTATTTCCCTCAAGTGTTAAAATAAAAGCAGAAAAGACTACTTTAGGAATTGGTGAAGAAGTTTCCATTGATGCAAGTGTATATCCTAGTAATGCATGCAATACATATGTTTCATGGAGTTGTAGTGATACGTCAGTAGTGTCACTCGATGATGGTAAAATAACTGCAAAAAAATATGGAACTGCAACCATCACAGCTGAAACATTCAACGGGAAGAAAAGCACTATAAAAATTACTGTTAAAGAAATTACAGCAGATAAAGTTTCTGTATCTGGACTGCCTGATGCAACAGACTATTATATTGGACAAACCTTTAATCTTATTGCAACGATAACTCCTGAGAATGTAGATAATTCTGCAATTGTTTGGTCAAGTAGCAATGATGCTGTTGCAACTGTTTCTGAAAACGGAAATGTAAATTTGATTTCACAGGGAGACGTCGAAATCAAAGCAACAGCAAGTAACGGTGTTTCAGGTAAGGTGGTAATCAATGTAAAAGAAAGATGTGTTGAATCAGTGACAATAGCTGATGATGAAGTTAAAGTATTTTTGGGAGAAAAATATACTGTTAATGCAATGATAACACCAAATGATGCAACATATCCGGAACTTATATGGACTGTGAAAGACCCTGCAATTGTTTCTGTTTCTGAAGATGGGGTGTTAACTGCTTTGTTATGTGGTGAAACTATGATTACAGCAACATCAAAGAATGGTTTTAGCGATTCAATTTTAGTAAAGGTCGATGAAATAAAAGCAGAGGCTATAAAAATTGATGGTGCAGAAACCGTGCAGGTAGGCAATTCAATATCTCTGTCAGCAGTATTTACTCCATCAAATGCTACTAATCAAAAAATCGAGTGGAGCGTCAGCGACCCTGAGGTTGCATCTATTGATGCTGATGGTGTGTTGACAGCATTGAAAGATGGAACAGTAACTGTGTTTGCTACTTCAGCAGATGGAATGAGTGCTGAATGTGAGGTTAAAGTATCTTCCTCAAGTGATAGTTTGATAGGTGTTGTAGGTGTTGCAGGTATTGCTGCCGCAATTATTGGAATAGCCAAAAAGAAGAAAAAATCTTGATGTTTAATCATATTTTCTTATGCAAATATATCTTTAAAAGGAAACTTCTTGAATGAGGTTTCCTTTTTTGATTAACAAAAAAAGTACAACGGCTTGTATTAAAACCGTTGTACTTAGGTGGTCGGAGTGACAGGAGTCGAACGTCTGCTACGGCTTCGCCTTGCATACTACTCGCTTGGCGACCCAAATCCTTACGGATTTCGGTACCCGCCAACCGCTTTTGGCTAAAAACAATTCACCGAATTGTTTTCTTAACGCCAAAACCTCCGTGAGGTTTGACTCCTCATTTTCAATGCACAACAAAAAAGGCACCCTAAAGGGTACCTTTTCCGCTGTGGTCGGAGTGACAGGAGTCGAACCTGCGGCATCCACATCCCAAATGTGGCGCGCTACCAGCTGCGCTACACCCCGAAGTATGTACTTTTTTGTCAGCCTTGATAGTATAAACTATTTTATTTTGTTTGTCAAGAGAATTTTTTATATTTTTATTTTTTCTAAATTAATAGGCAGTGTATTTGATGCACTGCCTATTTTTTATACTTTCATTTTCATTAATCCATGTTTATTGCAATAAATGTAGAGATAACCTCTGCCACGAAATTGGATTCTAGTCTCGGCGTTGCCTTCGGGATAGAGTTTTACAAAGTGGATTTTATCTGAAGTGATATAAGCAATAAAAGATATGTAATGGATTTTAGTCATTTCGTGATTTACTGTTACAAATTTTTCATCTTCAACATTTTCGATGGTTATTGAGTGGTTGTAGTCAGCTTCTTCGGCTTCAAGTGGTGGCAGGGTGATACCACAACAACTGATTACCGCTTCGCCTGTTGTATGAATCACATTTCCACAGATTGGGCAGACATAAAACTTTGAGAAAAGGATATTTGATGAAATATTTTTATTAATTATTGTTTCGCCTGACATAAGTTCCATTATTGAAACTCCCAAAGCCTGACTTAAAGGCTCAACAAGAGAAATATCGGGTAGTCCTTTTGCCGTTTCCCATTTTGATATGGTTTTACTGCTGACTCCAATTTTATCCGCTAATTGTAATTGTGTGAGTCCTTTTGATTCGCGAAGATTTTTAATTGTTGTGCCAGTTATATATGTGTTCATTATTTTTTCTCCTTTGAATTGATGTATTTATTATAACCCCATATAATGCTACTGGCAACCTACGAAAAGTAGAGTGTGAAATAGTGGGAAACTTTGTGCATAATACCTATATATAATACAGGAAAAAATCTTGACATTGGGTTTTTGTGGTGTTATAATAACCGTAATTTAATAGGAAAAGCTATGACGAAGACGGTTTGGATGTCTTGTTTTCAGAGAGTTGACGGGTGGTGCAAGTCAATAACAAAAATCCATAAACCTATCACTTCTGAGCTGGAAACCCGAAACCTTTGGGGAGTAGATGTTTCTCGTGATTGCTGCGTAAAGGCATAAAGGTTGTTGGACCTTGAGGGGTAGTGAAAACTACAATTTGAGTGGTACCGCGGATGATTTTACATTCGTCTCAAAACATTTAGTTTTGGGACGATTTTTTTTCGCATAGGAGGAATTGCTTATGTCAACAGTTGAATCAAAAAAATTGCAAGAGGTGGCATTACGAATTCGTGAGATGCGCGAAATTGCAGATTTAACTCAAGCAGAAATGGCAGAGAAAACAGAAGTAACAGAAGAAGAGTATATCCGTTATGAAAACGGTGAGTTGGATTTTCCATTCTCATTTCTTCACAAATGTGCAAAGGTTTTCGGCATAGATATTACTGTTTTGCTTGAGGGTAGAAGTGCTCACCTGTCTTCTTATACAATTACTCGTAAAGGTAAGGGTCAGGCAACAGCAAAAGAAAATGGCATTGAAATTCAGAACCTTGCACCACAATTCCGCAAAAAGATTGCAGAGCCTTATTGGGTTAGATATGAATATAACGAAGAGCAACAAAATAAGCCAATTCATTTATCAAAACACTCAGGTCAGGAATTTGACTTTGTTATGAGTGGCCGTCTTAAAATCCAGATTGGTGACAATATTGAATATTTAAGCGAAGGCGATAGCATTTATTACAACAGCTCAACACCTCATGGTATGATTGCTGTTGACGGTCAGGATTGCTTGTTTGTAGCAGTTGTTTTGCCTGGTGAAAATGCTGACGAAACAGTTGTTCGTGATACAATCGTTACTGCTCATTCAGGGGATAAACATTTAGTTAGCGAAAAATTCATCACAACAACAGAAGATGAAAATGGTCGTGTTAAGACAATTGACTTTGAAAACGAGAACGAATTCAACTTTGCATTTGATGTTGTTGATGCAATTGCTAAAAAATCACCTGATAAACTTGCAATGCTTCATATTGATAAGAATAAGGTTGAGAGAAGATTTACTTTCAACGATATGAAACGCGCATCTAACCAATGTGCTAACTATTTTAAATCATTGGGCATCAAAAAAGGCGACAGAGTTATGCTTGTGCTCAAACGTCATTATCAATTCTGGTTTGCTGTATTAGCCCTTCACAAACTTGGTGCTATTGTTATTCCTGCAACACATCAGTTGCAGGTGCACGATTTGGAATATCGTTTCAATGCAGCAGGGGTTAGCGCAATCGTTTGCACATCTGACGACGGAATTGCTGCTCATGTTGACGAAGCACAGAAAACTTGTCCTACACTTACAACAAAAATCCTTGTTGGCGACAAGCGTGAGGGTTGGAATGACTTTAATGAAGAATTCCCACTTTACAGTGCTCATTACTATCGTACAAAAGAAACTCCTTGTGGTGACGATTTGATGCTTATGTTCTTCACATCGGGCACAACAGGGTATCCAAAAATCGCAGCACATTCATATAAATATCCTTTGGGACATTATATCACTGCAAAATATTGGCATGGCGTTAGTGAACACGGATTGCATTTCACGATTTCTGATACAGGTTGGGGTAAAGCTCTTTGGGGTAAACTCTATGGTCAGTGGTTGTGCGAAGGTGCAGTATTTACTTATGATTTTGACCGTTTCGACGCAGCAGATATTCTCCCAATGTTCGCAAAATATCAGATAACAACATTCTGTGCGCCACCAACAATGCTTCGTATGATGGTTAAACAGGATATTTCAAAATACGATTTGTCATCAATCAAACACATGACAACAGCAGGTGAAGCACTTAATCCTGAAGTTTATCGTCAATTCGAAAAAGCAACAGGATTGCAGATTATGGAAGGCTTTGGTCAAACAGAGCTTACTCTTACAATCGCTAACTTGCTTGGTGGCAAGCATAAAGTCGGCTCAATGGGTATTCCTGTTCCACTTTATGACGTTTCACTTATGGACCCAGACGGCAACGAAGTTCCTGATGGTGAAGTTGGTGAAATCGTGGTTAATATTTCTGAAAAAGTTCCTTGTGGCTTGTTCAAAGGGTATTATCGTGACCAAGCAAAAACAGATGAAGTTATGCACGACGGATATTACCACACAGGTGACACTGCTTGGCGTGACGAAGACGGATTCTATTGGTATGTTGGCCGTGTTGATGATGTTATCAAGTCATCAGGTTACAGAATCGGACCTTTCGAAATCGAAAGTGTTATTATGGAACTCCCTTATGTTCTTGAATGTGGCGTTTGCGCAGCTCCTGACGAAGTTCGTGGTCAGGTAGTTAAGGCTGTTATCGTTCTCACAAAGGGAACAGAACCAAGCGAAGAACTTAAAAAAGAAATTCAGAAATATGTTAAAGAGCACACTGCTCCTTACAAATACCCAAGAATTGTTGAGTTCAGAACAGAACTTCCAAAGACAATCAGCGGTAAAATTCAACGCAATAAATTATAATACATATTTATATGTTGACAAACGAATGGAGTTTATGATAAAATACCATTCAATTAAATGTTAAAGGCACTGACGAAGAGTGCACAAAAAAGACGGTTTCAGAGAAATGACGGTTGGTGAAAGTCATTCAGGTTCGATTTTGTGTTTGTAGCTTCCGAGCCGAGAGAAAGAAAGCCCTGTGGGGTTAGTAGAATCTCTCCGTGATTGCTGCGTGAATGCATAAAGGTTGTTAGACCTTGAGTGGCAGTTATAAACTGCAATTTGAGTGGTACCGCGGGTGCAAACGAAAGATATTCGGCGCTCGTCTCAAAGTCATAAACTTTGGGACGGGTGCTTTTTCGTCCCGAGAATGGAGAAAAACTATGGAACGCATTACTGGTTTGGACTACAAAATTCAAGAGATGGCGCGTCGTATTCGCGAGCTTCGTGAAATCGAGAACTACACTATCGAAGAAATGGCTGCAAAGGTCGGCGTCACAGCAGAAGAATATCGTAACTGCGAAAGTGGTAACGGGGATTTAAACTTTGCTTTTATTTATCGTGTTGCAATGGTTTTCGGTGTCAATGTTACTGAAATCGTTGAGGGTTATAGCCCAAATCTTAAATCATTTATAGTGACCCGTAAAGAATCAGGTCAAGAGGTTGCTGAAGCACATGGTATGACTTATTACAATATGGCTTATGCTTTCCAGAATCGTATTGCAGAGCCTTTGTATGTAAGATGTAAATATGACAAGAGTGCAGAGCAGAGAGAAATTGAGCTTACAACTCACGCAGGTCAGGAATGTGACATTGTTGTTGAAGGTAGCTTGCTTGTTCAGATTGGTGAGCACCAAGAAGTTTTAGGACCTGGCGACAGCATTTATTATGATAGTGACACACCTCACGGTATGATTGCTGTTAACGGTCAGGACTGCGTATTCTATGCAATCGTTCTTAACCCAACAGGTGAGCCAATTCCAGAGCTTACTCCAAGCCGTGCAGTTGCAGTAAAGAAAGCAACTCCTGATACAAAAGACCGTGTTTATCGTAAATATGTTAATGTTACAAAGGATGAAAACGGCACACCAACAAAGATTGAGTTTAAGAATATTGAAAAATTCAACTTTGCTTTTGATGTTATTGATAAACTTGCAGAAGATAAACCAAATAAACTTGCAATGTTACATATCGGTAATGATAAAACCGAAAATAGATTTACATTCAAAGATTTGAAAAAAGCATCAAGTCAATGTGCTAACTATTTCAAATCTTTGGGCATCAAAAAAGGCGACAGAGTTATGCTTGTGCTTAAGCGACACTATCAATTCTGGTTTGCTGTGTTAGGTCTTAACAAGCTTGGTGCAATTGCAATTCCTGCAACAAATCAGTTGTTAGAGCACGACTTTGAATATCGTTTTCAGGCTGCAGGTGTTAACACTATTATCTGTACTGCCGATGGCGACACTGCTCATCAGGTTGAGTTAGCAGCAGAAAAATGCCCTGAGCTTAAGAATAAATTGATTGTTAACGGTAGCCGTGACGGTTGGCGTAGCTTTGACGAAGAATATACACTTTTCAGCACTCGTTATAGCCGTACAGACGATGCTCCTTGTGGCAAAGACCCATTACTTATGTTCTTCACATCAGGTACAACAGGTTATCCAAAAATTGCATTGCACAATCACTTATATCCTTTGGGACATTTCCATACAGCAAAATATTGGCACAATGTTAACCCTGATGGATTACACTTCACAATTTCAGACACAGGTTGGGCTAAATCAATGTGGGGTAAATTCTATGGACAATGGTTTGCAGAAGCAGCAACATTTGTTTATGACTTTGACCGCTTTGATGCAGCAGACATCCTTCCTATGTTTGCAAAATATCAGATTACAACATTCTGTGCACCACCAACAATGCTTCGTATGATGATTAAACAAGACATTTCAAAATATGACTTGTCATCAGTTCAGCATATGACAACAGCGGGTGAGGCGCTCAACCCTGAGGTTTATCGTCAATTCGAAAAGGCAACAGGACTTCAAATCCTTGAAGGTTTTGGTCAGTCTGAAAGCACAATGATTATCGGTAACCTTACAGGTGCACCACATAAAATTGGTTCAATGGGTAAACCTGCTCCGATTTATGATGTTTCACTTATGGATGCAGATGGAAATCCTGTGCCAGTTGGTCAAGTTGGTGAAATCGTTGTTAATCTTCAAAACGGTGTACCATGTGGCTTGTTCACAGAATATTACAGAGACCAAGAAAAGACAGATGAAGTTATCCACGATGGATATTACCATACAGGTGATACTGCTTGGTGCGACGAAGACGGCTTCTATTGGTATGTTGGCCGTGTTGATGATGTTATTAAGTCATCAGGTTACAGAATCGGACCATTTGAAATTGAAAGCGTTATCATGGAACTCCCTTATGTTCTGGAATGTGGCGTTTGTGCAGCACCTGACGAAGTTCGTGGTCAGGTTGTTAAAGCAGTAATCGTGCTTACACAAGGCACAGAGCCAACTGAAGAACTCAAGAAAGAAATTCAGAAATATGTTAAGGACAGAACTGCGCCTTATAAATATCCAAGAATTGTTGAGTTCAGAACAGAGCTTCCAAAAACTGTAAGTGGAAAGATTCAGCGTAATAAGTTATAATGAATAGTATGAAAAATGATAAAAGAATAACTCTTTTGTGTGGTCATTATGGCAGCGGCAAAACAAATGTTGCCGTGAATTTAGCAATTATGATGAAAAAGCAATATGACAAAGTCACTGTTGCCGATTTAGACATTGTTAATCCATATTTCCGAACAAAAGATAGTAGTAAAATATTTGACGAAGCAGGTATAAAACTCATCTGTTCAGAATTTGCGAATAGTAATGTTGATATTCCTGCTTTGCCACAAGAAATGTATTCGATTACCGATGATACATCTCACAGAGTTATTATTGATGTGGGAGGCGACGACCGTGGTGCTTTGGCACTTGGCAGATTAGCCCCTAAAATCAAAGAAGAAAACGACTATGAAATG
This sequence comes from Candidatus Fimenecus sp., assembly GCA_045632525.1. Classification (GTDB taxonomy): domain Bacteria; phylum Bacillota; class Clostridia; order Oscillospirales; family Acutalibacteraceae; genus Fimenecus. Next base: position 5,470 of record JAZQWV010000041.1, on the reverse strand, counting down.
CTCATGGTAATAAATAATTGCAGACCACTCACACGCACGGTTGAAGATACACTTGAAGTTATGGGTGAAATTGAATTTGCTTGTAAGATTAAATTTACAGGACTTGTCAATAACTCAAACTTGGGCGAAGAAACAACAGCGGAAGATGTGTTAGGGTCACTCTTATATGCTGATGCCGTGTCAAAGGCGACAGGTTTGCCTTTGGTAGCAACGGCATATAAAGCAGAACTTCATAATGAATTGTCAAATAAAGTGCCAATGCCATTGGCGTTGACATTACAAGATAAAATTCTCTAATCTAAAGGAGCGATATATATGGCTAAATTAACCTTTAAAACAGATAACTGTAAAGGTTGCGGACTTTGTGTTGACGCTTGTCCAAAAAATATTTTGCAGTTGTCACCAGATAAGATTAACAAAAAGGGACATCACCCAGCAGAGCTTACAGATGAAGCTGCTTGCATCGGTTGTGCATCTTGTGCAATTATGTGTCCTGACTGTGTAATTAAGGTAGAGAGGTAAAAAGTTATGGCAGATAAAGTTTTAATGAAAGGTAACGAAGCAATTGCTGAGGCTGCTATCATTGCAGGTTGTCGTCATTACTTCGGTTATCCAATTACTCCACAGACAGAAATCGCTGCTTATATGGCAAAGAAAATGCCAAAAATCGGTGGCGTATTCCTTCAGGCTGAAAGTGAAATTGCAGCAATCAATATGGTTTATGGTGTTGCAGCGGCAGGTCGTCGTGTTATGACATCATCATCAAGCCCTGGAATTTCTCTTAAGAGCGAAGGTCTTTCATATATGGCAGGTTCAGACTTGCCAGCACTCGTTGTTAACGTACAACGTGGTGGCCCAGGTCTTGGTGGTATTCAGCCAAGCCAGGCAGACTATTTCCAGGCAACTCGTGGTAGCGGTCATGGTGACTATCATATGATAGTTTTAGCCCCTTCATCAGTTCAGGAAATGGCAGAGCTTACAGTTAAAGGCTTCGAGCTTGCTGATACATACAGAATGACTTCAATGATTTTGGCTGACGGTACAATGGGTCAGATGATGGAGCCTGTTTCTCTTGAATTTGATGTAAAGCCTGCACCAGAAAAGCCATGGGCAACTGTTGGTACAAAGCTCGAAAGAACACATAACATTGTTAACTCACTTTCACTCGACCCTGAAGAGCTTGAAAGACTTAACTTTGAGCGTTATGAGAAATATAACTATATCAAAGAAAACGAAGCAATGTATGAAGAATACCTTATGGATGATGCAGAATATGCTATCGCAGCTTTCGGTATTGCATCTCGTGTTGCAAAAAATGCGATTAACGAAGCAAGAAAGCAGGGTATCAAGGTTGGTATGATTAGACCAATCACATTATGGCCATTCCCAGTGGCTCCTTTCAAGAAGGCAGCAGACAAGGTTAAGGCAATCATCTCTGTTGAGCTTTCAATGGGTCAGATGATTGAAGATGTTAAATTAGCAACAGAATGCAAAGTGCCAGTTACTCTTTGCAATCGTGTTGGTGGTATGATTGTTTCACCTGAACAGGTGTTAGAAGCAATCAAAGCAGTAGCAGAAAACGGAGGTGCAAAATAATGGTTGTATTCGATAAACCTCATGCATTGAATGATATGTCAATGCACTATTGTCCAGGTTGTACACACGGTATTATTCACCGTCTTGTTGCAGAGGTTATGGACGAATTAGGCATTGAAGGCAGAACAATCGGTGTTGCACCTGTTGGTTGTTCAGTTATGGCTTATAACTATTTTAACTGTGATATGATTGAAGCAGCTCACGGTCGTGCACCTGCAGTAGCAACTGGCGTAAAGAGAGCAGACCCTGAAAATCACATTGTTTTCACATATCAGGGTGACGGTGACTTGGCATCAATCGGTATGGCAGAAACTGTTCACGCAGCAGCAAGAAACGAAAACATCACAGTTATTTTCGTTAACAATGCAATTTATGGTATGACAGGCGGTCAGATGGCTCCAACATCATTGCCAGGTCAGATTACACAAACTTCACCTTATGGTCGTGACGTTAACCACTGTGGTTATCCAATCAAGGTTTGTGAAATGCTTTCACAGCTCGATGGTCCTGAATACCTTGAACGCGTTACTGTAAACAGCGTTAAAGCAGTTCGCAATGCTAAAAAGGCAATTAAAAAGGCATTCCAGAATCAGTTAGACGGAAAAGGCTTCTCATTAGTTGAAGTTGTTTCATCTTGTCCTACTAACTGGGGTCTTACACCACAACAGGCTCTTAAATGGATTGACGAAAAAATGATTCCATATTATCCATTGGGTGTTTATAAAGACAGAAGTGCAGAGGAGGATAAATAATGAGTACAAAACAGATGTTACTTTCAGGTTTTGGTGGTCAGGGTATCCTCTTTGCAGGTAAATTCCTTGCATATAAAGGTCTTACAGACGGCAAACAGGTTAGCTGGTTGCCATCATACGGTCCTGAAATGCGTGGTGGTACAGCAAGTTGTAGCGTTATCATTAGTGACGAAGCAGTTGGCTCACCAATCATTTCAAATCCTGATATTTTGGTTGCAATGAACTTGCCATCTCTTGATAAGTTCGAAAAGAGCGTAGTTTCAGGTGGTATTATTTTAGCAGACTCAACACTTATCGAAAGAAAAGTCCTTCGTGACGATGTTACTGTTTATTATATCCCTGCAACTCGTCTTGCAAGTGAAAACGGTTTCCCAACACTTGCAAATATGATTTTGATGGGTAAACTTCTCGAAGTTTTAGGCGGTTTTAACGCAGAAGATGTTAAAGCAACACTCTCAAAGGTTATTTCTGCAAAACGTGCAGATATGCTTGAAACAAACCTTAAAGCTTTGAAGCTCGGTGCAGATTTCTAATGAAAATTTCTTGACAAACAAGAAAACCTGTGCTAAACTATCAAGCAATATTTATATTTTTAGATGCGTTGAGGGAACTATTCTTTTTCCGTGCTTCATTTCAGAGAGCTGTCGTTTGGTGCAAGACAGTATGAAAAGAAAAAGAAGTCTCATTCCGTAGCATAACTGCTGAAGGTTTTAAAATTGTGTAGGCAGTTACGGCGTGCCCCGTTACCACGGCAAAAGGCTTGTCAGAGCCTTGCAGAGTTGACCGATTTATGTAAATAAACGGTAAACAGGGTGGTACCGCGAAGAAAATTCGTCCCTGAAACAGAAACTAACTGTTTCAGGGATTTTTTATTGTAATTTTTCCGAAAAAATGAAAGGATGAATACTCATTATGAAAACAATCAGAATTGCTGATGCTACTCTCTGCAGAGAGCAAAACTCATTTTCATTCAAAGAAAAAATTGAAATTGCTCGTCAGTTAGAGAAACTTTGCGTTGATGTAATCGAAATTCCTGCAATTAGCGATGCGAGAACAGATATTCTATTTGTTAAAACTGTTTCATCATTTGTTAAAAAAGGTGTATTGTCAGTTGCAGCAGGACTTACAAAAGAAAGCATTGAACAGGCAGCAGCAGCGCTAGCAAATGCGGTTCATCCTTGCATTCGTATAGAATTGCCAGTTTCACCTGTTGGTATGGAATACACCTGCCACAAAAAGCCAAACAAGATGATTGAATGGGTTGGCGAAGCAGTGAAAATGGCAAAAGAAAAATGTAATTGTGTTGAATTCTGTGCTCTTGATGCAACAAGAACAGAGCCTGAATTCCTTAAAAAACTTGTTGAAATCGCAGTAGAAAATGGTGCAACATCAGTTTCAGTTTGCGACAGTGCAGCAGAAACAATGCCTGATGATTTTGCAGACTTTATCGCAGAAGTTGGCACTTGGGTGGATGTACCTGTTGGTGTTGGTTGTGACAATAAAAATGGTCTTGCAACTGCTCAGGCAATTCTCTCTGTGCGCAAGGGTGCAACTCTTGTTAAAACTGCAGTTGATGGTAGCCACGTTGCATTGGATACTTTTGCAACAATGGTTAAAAACTGTGGTGAAAAATATGGTATTAAGACTAATCTCAAAACAACAGAGCTTATGAGAATTGCAAAGCAAATTCGTTGGATTAGCGATACAGCAGACACAGAACGTGCAGCGGTTACAGTTACAAGTGCCGTTGCAGAGTCAATTTGCCTTGACGAAAAAGACAGTCAGGCAGATGTTATTGCAGCTGCATCAAACCTTGGTTATGATTTGTCAGATGACGACCAGAACAAAGTTTATGAAGAATTCTTGCGTGTTGCTGCAAAGAAAAAGGTTGGTCTTAAAGAACTTGAAGCAATTGTAGCAAGTGCTGCATTGCAGGTTCCATCAACATATAAATTAATCAGTTATGTTATCAATAATGGTAACATTATCTCTGCAAGTGCACAGATTACACTTGAAAAAGAAGGTAAAACAATTCAGGATGTTTGCATCGGTGCAGGTCCAATTGACGCTGCGTTCCTTGCAATTGACAGAATTATCGGTCATCACTATGAACTTGATGATTTCCAGATTCAGTCAGTTACAGAAGGTAAAGAAGCAATGGGTTCTGCTCTCGTTAAACTTCGTTCAGGTGGCAAACTCTATTCAGGTAACGGAATTTCAACCGATATTATGGGTGCAAGTATCCGTGCATATCTTAACGCAGTTAACAAAATTGTCTATGAGGAGGCATAAAAAATGAATCTCTCCTTTTCAACTAAAGGTTGGCATAACAGTACCTTTGAAGATTTTTGCGAAGTAGCAGAATATCTTCACTTTGAGGGTATTGAGCTTCATAATATTTATAATCGTCTCTTCACAGCAAAAGACGGTGCTTTTCACGATTATACAGCGGCGGTAACGCTTCGTCGTTTATATAATAAGAACTTGAAGATTTCTTGTCTTGATACAATCGGCGAATTGGCTGACAAAGACAGCAAAGCGCAAGAAGAATTGACAAGATGTTTAGAAATCGCAGAAAATTTGCATATTCCATATATCCGTCTTCGTGCAAAATCAGCAGAAGACAAAGATGCTGCATTGAAACAGACAGAAGAATTTCTTCGTAAAGTTCTTCCACAAGCAGAAGAAAAAGGCGTTACACTTTTGCTTGAAACATCAGGTCTTTTTGCAAGCACAGCAGTACTTCGCGATATGCTTGACGGCTTTGCTTGTGACAATTTAGGCGCTTTGTGGAATCTTTCAGCAGCATATTTTGAATGTGGTGAATCAGCAGAAGAGGTTATTAAAAATCTTGGTGCTTATGTTCGTCATGTTCATTTTCACGATGCAGTTAAAACCCCAAATGGTGTTGAATATTGTCTTGCAGGTGAGGGTGAATTGCCTGTTGCCGATATGATGCTCGCACTTCGTTCAGTTAACTATGATGGTTTCATTTCTCTCGTTTGGGACCCTGCTTGGTGCGAAGAACTTGACGATATGGAGATTATCTTCTCACAATATGTGAACTTTATGCGTCAGTTCAATGACCCATCAAGAAATGAAAAAACTCTTTATTATAACCG
>JAZQWV010000040.1:0-10580 GCA_045632525.1 Candidatus Fimenecus sp. | reverse complement strand
AAAGAGAGCGACAAATTATAATTTGAACATAAAAATGACGGAGTCGTGATTGACCCCGTCAAGTGTTTATTTATTGAGTTTTTTATTAACATTTGTATGGATAATTATTTCAATTTTATAAGTGACTGCCACAAGGAACCAACCTGTTGAAAGGTGTGCGCCACCAACCTTGCAAGCAACGACGGACATAACGACAAACACCAAGGTGTTAATTATGCTGAATACTTCGTTTCTTGAAAGTGCCTTTTCGCCAACGGAGAAAAGTGAAGAAATAATCACCATAAGTGAGAAGATGATAATACACACCATTGTGATAAACGGGAAGAGGTATGATGGATTGCTAAAATCAAAGCTACCGTTTATTATTCCCATAATCACGCTTATGAGTGTAATATCAGTTCTGTCATCCGATGTAAATACAGGCAGGCACATCCACAAAAGGGGAGAGAACATAAGCACAAATCTTGCAATTTGTAATGGTCCGCCGAATGCAGAAGCCTTAATATTATTAAGCACATTATCAACTGCTTCCTGCTCCTTCATTGCTTTTTCGTGGTCTGCCTTTAATCTGTTGTCAAGGTCGTAATATACCAGATTTGTGTTGCATTTAGGACAATTCTGCTTCATATAGAAGGGTGAAAGCTTTTCGTTGCACTTTGGACATCTGTTACTCATTTTCAGCACCTCCTGAAACCTCTGCAGAAAGATTTGTTCTTCTTTCAGCCATTTCGTCACGTACCTGCTTTAATTTATCACCTGTAAGGTCATACCAGATGTACGGAATAAGTGGAAGAAGACCTAAAATAGCAGGTGCTAATGTGAACATGCCCCAAATGAGAGTGTCTGTGTATTCATAAGCCTTAACGGTCATTGTTTCAGTAGCACTGATTTGGACAAATGTAAGACCAATTATCGGAAGAAGTAAATTGCCGATAGTTCCTGAAATTGAGCCTGTAAGCTTGCCGACGAATGTAAGAACAGAGAATGACACACCCTCGTTTCGTTCACCTGTTTTCCATTCCATATAGTCAATTGTGTCACCAATCATTTCAGTTGGAATAACCATATTGATTGTGTTAAACATACTGAAAAGAAGATTTTGCACCATAAGAAGCGGTACAACAACCCAAAGATTTGTAAAGAATTTAAGACCAACAATGAATACAAGAGCACCCATAACAAGTCTTACAAATCCATTTAAGAAAATGATTTGTCTGTTATCAAATCTCTGTTTGATTTTTGGAATAAGAAGATATGTAATGAAACCTAAAATTGTACCAGGTAATGAAATAACAATGGTAAGTGAGTTCATTTGCACAACTTCAGAATAGTAATATGCTTGGAAGAAACCACCAATACCACCTATTGCGCCGAGAACATTACCAATAACAATTAAAAGCAAAGGCTTGTTTTTAAGAAGGGCTTTGAAACCATCAAGAATACTTGGTTCTTTAACAGTTTGAACAACTCTTTCTTTTGTGCAGATACCCGAAAGCGAGAAAAGAGCCATACCTAATGTGCCTGAAATCACAGCCATAAGCAAGAAAACTTGTGAAAGTGAAAGAGGGATTGCACCATTGTTGCTCAAGTCCATTAATACTGTAAGTATTGTTGTTGAAAGACCACCAATTAAACCTGACACAAATCTTGCAGATGAAATAACTCTTGTTCGGTCAGAAGGGGAAGGGCTTATGGCAGCACTCATTCCCCAGAAAGGAACATCACCCAATGTGTAGAAAAGTTCCCATATAAAATATGTTATAAACATATATATGATTTTTGCAGTTGTCTCTGCATTTGGCCCTAAAATCTGTGGACCTGCAAAAAGCGCAATAGTTGCAATTCCCAAAGGAATAGGCACGATTAAAAGATAGGGACGAAGTTTGCCATATCTTGTTCGTGTTCGGTCAATGATTGAACCCATAAGTGGGTCGTTGATTGTGTCCCAAAGGCCTAAAAAGAGCATCATTGCTGCAACAGCTTCAGGGGGAACACCGAAAACCTTAACGAAGAAAAGCGAGAGATAACTACCAGCGATAATATTATAACCAAAGCATTGACCTGCGTTGGCTATACCATAAGCCACGGTTTCTTTGACACCAACATAACGGATGTCACTAGTGTTTTGTGCCATTATGATTATCTCCTTCCTTTGTTTCTGTCTTTAAATGCTCCACCCTTATCGTTGAGCATAAAGCGTTCTTTTGAGAACCAATATGTGAGTTGGTCTTTTGTATCTCTGTGATAATTAAATACTCTGTCGCGAACTTTATCATAAAGGTCAGTTGCAAGTGAACAGGTGTTTTCTTCACCGTCAGCAGTAATTGCGAGAACTAAAATATCTTTATCAACAGGCAATTCAAAAGTAGTAGAATCAGGGTTGACTGTGATAGTTGATTTCCAGAAGAATAACTGTTCACATTGAGCATCACCGTCGGCTTTGTGTGAGTGAGTGAATTCAAAACCTAATTTGCCGTGCTTTGTGAATGCAACTTCTTTGAAATCATATAAATCCCAACCTGCATAGTATTCTCTAATGTCGTTGATACGAATTTGCTTGCCACCGAATGTAGCAACCTTGTCACCATTAAGAGATGCGACAAGAAGATGCACTCTGTGAGTACCTTTTGGTAAGAACAATGTCTGACCACCACAGAGAATTGCTTTTTTATCTTGTGGAATTATGAACTTAACACCGTCAACATAGATTTCTTCAGGTGTAATTTCCCAAGGAATTGACTTGTTGATTACAGGTAGATTACCGTTTCTGGATGTGTTGTTACTGAATGCCACAACATTACCAGGACAATGGATGTCTAACTGGTCGGGCTCTTTATATGGTAAACGGTCAACGGTCAAAGCAAATGACTTGATTTCATAAGGTTTCAAGTCGAATACAAGTTTGCCGTCAACAATATCAACATCTTTAATATGCTCTTCTGATGCATATACTTCACGAGCAGATTTGATTCCACCATAAACTGAAAGTTCAATGCCTTTTTGCTCTCGTTTTTCACCTTCACCAATACGCACAATGATTTCGTCGCTGTTTTCTGCTTTCTTCATTGCACGAAGAATAGCGTTACCAGAAAGTTTTGCAAATGAAACTTCTGTGCCAAAATCACCGCCGTGCTTTGAGCAAATGAACGATGCCATTGGCATAATGAATTCACGAGCAACACATTGTGTGTCGTGTCCCACATTGCCTTTGTGTGAATAAATCGCATAAGAATAACGGTTAAGACCTAATTCCATCATTGATTGCATTGAGTCAATTCGATAGTTTTTAAGCGGTGTGTGCATAAGAGTGAGACGAAGAGTGTTGTTGTCAAACTTATCCCAACCATATTTGCATTCGCTGATGACAGAAACACCGAAATCTTCACTGCTGTCGGTAATATCAGCCCATTTTTGTGCAGGAACTTCAAAAAGTTTCTCTGTCATATTACCACGCTTAATTGCACCAAGACCTAAATCATAAGTAGCAACGGGACTTTCTGCTGTGAATGAGAAAATCTCTTTTGCAAGTGAACAAGTGCTTTGCCATTCGGTTTCTGTATAAACTTCAACGCATTTTCCACCACGGCTCAATGCCACAATTGATGTGAAAGTGCTATTTTTATATGCTTTAACAATCTTAACTGCGACACGGCAAACACCTTGTTCAATAACATCAATTGATTTGATGGTTGGTGTGTGTTGTGGTTCACGGTTAAGTTCTTTATAGTTTAATTCCCAAGCAGGCCAGTCTTTGCTACCTGTGTAATCAAAAATACCTGTAATAATTGGCTTTTTAAGAATTTCTTTATCTAATTCTTTGTCAAAAATTGAAGAAATATCACCATTACTATTGAACTTAACAATATATTTTTCGTTTTCAAGTCCGTTAATAGATGCTTTGAGTGGAGTGCGAGTGTGAGCAGGTTTTGCCTGAATGTCAAGCACTTTATAACTCATTGGAGCCATTGTGATATGCACAAGCATAATTGAATATTTGCTGTTGACTTCAATAATCTGTGTTGGATATTCGTTGTCATCTTTGTCGAAAGCAGTCATATTTTTATGACGAATTTGTGATGGTATTCTGATTTTAACAAGACCTGTACGCTCATATTCCATAGGGTTTTGCACAAGAACCGCAATTCCCTTTGCAAATGAAGCATCAAGACGGTCACTGATACTGCGAACAGATGCGCAATATTCATTAGTGAACTGGTTCAAAGACAAAGCATAATCATTCCATGAACGGCGATATGCACGCTGAACTGATGTGCCGGGGATATCATCATGGAATTGGTGAGCAATAACTCTCTTCCAACTGCGGGTGAGAGTGTCCTGGGGATATTCGTGACCGCTGAGAGTGAATGCAGCCACGCAAGAACGCTCTGCCATATCCGCAAGTTCCTCGTTGCGTCTGTTCCAACGCTTACCGATAGCACGGGATGTGTAACCACCAACAGCGTGGTTTGTCATAACAAGTTCGTTGTTCCATACAGGGAGTTTTTGCTTTGTCTCTTCGGGAAGAGCGTCAATATCTTTGAAAATCTGGTCAGCGGGAGCAGATAATACTTCAATATCACTAGTATTATTTTGCTTGATTTCGTCGCAAACAGTTTTAACAGATACTTCTTTTGGTGCGCCACCACGGTCACCAACACCGTGGAAAACAGTAGTCATTGGCAAATCATATTTTTCATTGTCTGCTAATTTGTCTTTGACCAATTTTTTATCTCTGACTTTAAGAAGAATTGTTGTATATGAGCCGGGGTTGCAGTTGCCATATACATAATTACCGTCAACGCCATACCACTTACCAAGGTCAAAAGGAATACCATAAGCAGAGCCCCAAGTGAGTTTCTGTGTTGTGAATCCCTTTAAATTTGCATGGTGCATAATGCTTGGTAATGCATAGCCAAAACCGAAACAGTCTGGCAAGAAAATATCGCAAGAGCGTTTGCCGAAATTTTTGTCGAAATATTCATTACCAATGAGAATGTTTCTGAAAAGTGCTTCAGGGGATGGCACATTAACATCACCATTTTCAAATGCACTGCCACACACATTCCATTTGCCCTGTGTAATATAGGATTTCATTTTCTCCCACATTTCAGGGTAATATTCTTTCATAAGTTCATATCTGTATGAACCCTCGAAATTGAATTTATAATCAGGATATTTCTCAAAAAGAGCAAAGTTGTCTTTAAGAGTGTTGAAAATATATTTACCGACAGTTGTCTCGAAATCCCAACTCCAAATAGTGTCAAGATGAGCATCAGCAATGGTATAAACCTTCTTTTTTGCCATAAGAAAACCCCCATTTTCCAATATAATAAAATTATATATTTTAATGGTAAAAAAATCAATATAATTGTATGAAAAAGGACAGTTAAGAGAAGTTTGTCTAAATAAAATTTTGAAAAATCTGTTGACAAATGAAAATTTTGGGTGTAATATCAAACTGTACTAATTGAAATAGCACAGTTGGTACAGTTCCAAACAGGAGGTGATAAAGGTGAATATATTTCTCGATTACCATTCAAGAACTCCCATCTATGAGCAGATTAAAGAGCAAATTGTTCTCGATATCAGCCGTGGGATTCTCAAGAAAGATGACCAGCTACCATCTTTAAGACAGTTGTCTGCGCAGTTAGGAATTAATATTAACACTGTCAAGCGTGCTTTATCAGAGCTCGAAGCACAAGGGGTAATTTACTCTGTTGCGGGTAAAGGTATATTCATCAGCGGCAACGCAGAATCTCAAAACATTTATCTCGAACAATCATTAGATGCAGTAAAAACGGCAATCATCAACGCAAAACAGATGGGAGCAAGTGAAGAAAAAATTACTGCAATGGTTAAAGAACTTTTCAAAGGAGTTGAATAAAGAATGATTGAATTTAAGAATGTTACCAAAAAATTCGGTGATTTCACAGCGGTTGAAGATATTTCATTTGTGATTCAACCGTCATCAATATATGGTCTTATCGGCTATAACGGTGCTGGTAAAACCACACTTTTAAAAACAGCAGCAGGCATTTATAAAGCAGAAGAGGGCGAAGTGCTTATGGATGGCATTTCAACCTATGATAACGATACAATCCGTCGCGAAATGTTTTATATTCCTGATGATTTGTATTTTCCAATGAATGCAACAATCAAATCAATGGCAAAGTTTTATGCTGATTATTATCCAAATTTCAGTTTCAAAACACTTAATAATCTTGTTGAAGTTTTCGGTCTTGACCCTAAAAAGAAAATCCGTGGATTTTCAAAGGGAATGCAAAGACAAACGGAGATTATTTTAGCCCTTGCATCTCACCCAAGATTTATGCTTCTTGACGAAACTTTTGATGGTCTTGACCCACAGAAAAAAGAGATTACAAAGAAACTCTTTATTGAATATGTGGCAGAGAGTGAGTGCTCACTCATAATTTCATCACACAATTTGCCTGAACTTTCTGACCTTTGTGACAATGTTGGTCTTATCAACGGTAAAAAGCTCACAATGGACTGCTCAGTTTATGATATTTCAGCAAATTACAGTAAATTCCGTCTTATTTTCGACCGTGATATTACTGAAAAAGATTTCAAAGATATTGAGTATAAATCACTTGATATTGACGGTAAAGTTGCAATGATTATTTTCGATAAAGCAACTGGCGAAGAAAAACAGAAGCTCAACGCACTTCTCCCAATCGCTATTGATGAATATCAGCTCACAATGGAAGAAGTATTCTTAAATGAAATGGAGGATAAGAAATATGACATCACAAAAATCTTTGAAAAATAATGTAAACTTTAATGATTTCAAGAGAAGTCTGTCAGGTTCTCTTATGTTTCCGATAATTGCATTTGCGGTGTTGCTTTTCACAGTAACATTTCCTGTTATTTCTTATGTAACAAGTGAAGAATTTATTAAAACTCCAATTCATCCTGAACTTCAGATGTTTTTAGGACCAAGCTCAACTTTTGCTTATTCACCTGAACTTATGTTTATGGGAATGGTTTTCTGTGGTGCATTGGTTGCAGTTAAGTCATATTTCTTCCTTTTATCAAAAAAGCAAGTTAATGTATTTCTAAGCCTTGGTGTTACAAGAAACACAATGTTTATTAACAGAACACTTTCTGCAATTATCACACTTTTTGCATCAACATTTATTCCTGTATTTATTGTTTATTTAATTAACATTGCAAAATTTGGTGCGTCAGCATATCTCACAAGTGTATTCTTATATTTCGTTGCAGGTCTTTTCATTAGTGGATTTGTAGGCTATGCAATCGCATCGTTTGCAATGATGGTATCAGGCAATATTTTTGAAGCAGGGCTTGTGAGTGCAGCTATTTCATTTTTACCACTTCTTGCATACAATGCTTTTGATGTGTTTAGAATGGGGACATTAAGAGGATATATGTATTCAAGCTATGGAGTATCATGGATAGAAAATTTAACACCATTTTTGTTTGTTGATAGCACAGAGCAATATACAGGTGACCCATCATATTTTAACGTTACTGAGATGTTGGGGGCTATTCATAAATCTGTGCTTGTTAAAGGCGAAATCCCTGAAAATATGCTTGTTGACAAATATTTTATAATTCCTGTTGTGGCATGGGGCTTGGTTTCAGTTGTGTTTGTTGCATTGGCACTCTTGCTCTTTAACAGAAGAAAAGCGGAGCACGCAAACTCATTTGGTCACTTTGCAGTTTCAAGAGCAGTTATTTCTGTATTTACAATGATTTGTGCATCATATTTCTCAGTTGGTATTTTCAGCTATGAGCTTGAATTTGAACCATTTGCATTGTTTATTATAACAGTTGTTCTTGCTTTAGTTGCCTTCTTCCTTACGCAACTTATAATGGCGAGAAAAATCAAGGCTTTTGTGAAAGCATTGCCTGTTTTTGCAGTGGCAATGTGCGTTATTGGTATAGCCTTTGTTGCGGTTTGTACAGGTTATTTTGGCACTTACAACAAAACACCTGCCAAAGAAGAAGTAAAGAGTGTTGCAATCAGTTTACAGAATGTAGATTTGTTCTATAATTCGGTTATGCCAAGAAATCGTTATGTAAAATCAACAGATGCAAACGATATCAATATGATTCTCGAACTCTTTGACCAGATTAAAGTTGATAAAAAGACAAAAGAGAATAACAATATAGAAGGTTTTGTTCATTTTGCCATTGAAGATAAAAACGGCGAAATAAAATATCGTGAGTTTACTGTATTTTCTGCAGATATCTATATGAATTATCTTCAAAAGGCATATAACTCATCATTCTTTGATGCAGTGGTTGAAGAACAACTTTTAGGCTTTAATGAGAAAAATCTTTCAGCAAACGGCAAATATTCTTTAAATAAAGGCGAAGAACTTCTTTATCAAGGTGAATATCAAGAAATTCTTAATAGTGGCGAAGTTGGTATATTTAATTATCTTGATAACAGTATGATAGCAAAAGCTCCTAATCTTGATAAAGAAGAAGACTATGAAAATGCTGTGCAGATTTTCAAGGGTGACGACCTTGCCCATGCACTTTATGAAGATTATATAAAGATGACTTTTGATGATTTGTTTAAAAATCCAAATAAGCCAATAGCAGTTTTAGGTTACTTGGGTGAAAAGAGCTTTAATGCAAATGATACATTAAAGCCATCAACAAATGAGTCAGAAAAATATATGTATAGTGACGTAACATCTGTTTATGGTGATATTGAATATCAGAATAAAAACCCTGATGAATTTGTAATTCGTAACGCTTATGCATCTATTCCGATTTATCCACAAATGACAAATACTGTTAACTATTTTAAAGATAATAAGATTGATTTTGAATATAAATATGACGGCAAAATCAAAGAAGTTCTTTATTCGGATTTTAGTTATGATTATGCGTCTGCAAAATATTCGGATGTAGTTGAAAGCAGATTTGATGGACGTGGCAATCTATATTTTGATACTTCAAAGATTATCTTCTTTGATAACTTGGATTTCTCTTATTCAAGATTCAGATATTTAATGGATTATATTTCAGCTGATACAAATTCTATGAATTTGCTCAAAGAGGTTTATGAATTAGCAGAAAGCCCATTAAAACCAGTTGACAAATCAAAGCAACAAAGCGTAATTGACAACGCTGTGCCAACTTATCTCACATATCAGGACAACGGAAAATACATTTACATTGTCTATGAAGACGGCACAGTAGTAAATCAATATATCCCACAAGCTAATATCAATGTTTTAAAATAATAAAAAGTAGGGGACGATATATCGTCCCCTATAATTTTGCATTTTGCACTCTGCATTCTGCATTAAAAAACCTCCCGAGTGGGAGGCTTTTTTGTTATGTTAGATTTGCTTTAACTTGCCGAGATTCTTAATGAGATTTGGAATGCCCTTGAAGATTACTTTAAGACCTGCGCCCATTTTATCTTCGTGAATAATCATAATAAGACCTTCTGCCATTTCTGGGCTAAAGAGACCGAAGCTCATTGAGATAAAGTTCTTGATTGGAAGCTGTGTTGCAACTGCACCAGCCATTGTGTCAGCACCAAGAAGCTTAATAAGAAGACGATAAATTCTGCCACCCCATTTGCTATCCTGAGCATCTTCAATTGTGTTAAGGAATGTGAATGGTGCATTCTTATCTCTAACTGATGGTGGAAGCTCTTTGCCATAAACTGCTTCGAATTCGTTTGCAGGAACATTCATAATGTCTGCACCATAATATGATGGAGCGGTTGTCTTGTAATCAGGAATTTCAGCTTCTACTGTTGATTCAACATTAACAGTTGCTTCAAGTTTAATGTCACGGCTTGATGCACCAACTAAAATCTTGAAGTCACCGCTTTCAACATGCCAATCACCAAGAATTACATTGTAATATGCAAATGCACGCTTATCAAGTGTAATTTCTACTTCTTTTTCTTCTTGAGCTTTTAAGAATACTTTCTTGAATGCGCGAAGCTCTTTAACAGGACGATAAATTGTGCTTTCAACATCGTTTACATAAACCTGTGCAACTTCTGCACCGTCAACGTCGCCTGTATTCTTAATTTTGAATGAAACAGTAACTGTGTCTGTATCTTTAATCTTATCAGCAGAAACTTTAATATCGCTATATTCAAATGTTGTGTATGAAAGACCATGACCGAATGGGAAAGCAACTTCCTTGTTTGCAGTGTCGTAGTATTTATAACCTACATAAACGCTTTCTCTATGTTCAACTGAAACAGTTGTGCCAGGGAAATAGTTAAAGCTTGAGTTGTCTTCAAGTGCTAATGGATATGTTTCACTGAGCTTACCGCTTGGGTTAACATCACCAAAAATAATATCGCAAACTGCACTACCACCAGCCTGACCTGTAAGGAACATATTAAGAATTGCAGGAACTTTGTTTGCCCAAGGCATTGCTACTGAAGCACCACCTGAAAGAACAACAATTGTGTTAGGGTTAGCTTTGAGCACTTCTTCAACAAGCAAGTTATGCATAGGAGGAATGTTGATGTGATGTCTATCTGCACCCTCTGTTTCATATTCGTCAGTAAGACCGATAAATACAACAGCAACATCTGCATTCTTAGC
>JAZQWV010000039.1:0-15133 GCA_045632525.1 Candidatus Fimenecus sp. | reverse complement strand
CTTTCTTCACCGCTCTTGTAGTTGCGTTCAACTGCAACTGTAAAAGATGTCACGGAAAGTCCGCTAGTTGTTTTACGAAGTTCGGGGTCAGCAGTAAGTCTGCCCATAATAATAGCTGTGTTTAACATTTTCTTTTCCTCCGATTACTTCTTAACAATCAATGTTCTGAGAACACCGTCAGTAATTTTAGCAATTCTTTCAAGCTCTGCTGGGAATTCAGGTTTTGCCTCGTAGTTATAGAGAACATAGTAACCATCAGCCTCATCATTGATAAGGTATGCAAGTCTTCTCTTGCCCCACTCATCAACGCTTTCAAGAGTGCCGTTTGACTCAACAAGAGCCTTGAATTTTTCCATAAGCTCTTTTGCTGCTTCTTCACCCTTGCTGAGTGAGAAAACCATAATAGTCTCGTATTTTGACATTCTTTACACCTCCTTGTGGACTTTGCCCCCAAACTCATCCTTGGGGGAAGGATTGCGATGAATTGATATTTTTCTTCATAGCAAATATGCATTATAGCAATATTTTCTAATAAAGTCAAGCATTTTCTCTTTGTTTTCTAAAATCTTTAAGTCTTTGTTTTGTTGTTATATAAAGTTTATCTTTATATTCGCCGTCACACTTCTCAACAACTACCATGAATAAGGTCATAAGCATAAGATATGGAAGTGGACAAAGTATGCCAGGATTTACAAGTGACATCATTTCAAGACTTATGTATGATAAGAAAATTGTCATATTGAAAAGTGTTGCTTTTCTCCAGATAAGCATATTTCTTCTGATAAACTGATTCACAAAAGCGATGATACCTACCACACCAAAACTTGCTGCAATCTGAATCGGTTCACAATGATACCAACAAAGTGCAAATTCTTTTGATGCGTGAATATCACGGTTACCCATATAACCAAGACCTGTTCCCAAAATTGGTTGATTGAAGAAATCGCTTATTCCACGAGCGTAGTGCTTTGCTCTAACTTCGTTGCTCTCGCCAATCAAGAAATCGTTAAGTGCATTGAACAATCTGTCAATGGTATATCCTAAGAACTTTGTAATTTCAGGAGTAAACGCTAAAATGCCAAAAAGAAGGCACACTATGATAATAGCATAAGCCAAGCGACGACGTCTGTCGTAAAGCATGAACATAACAATACACATTACAAGTTCAATTGCACCAAACACCATTCCCCCACGAGAACCTGTGAGAAGAATTGCAAGATAGAACAAGAACCCGAAAGTTGTTGCATAAGACTTTTTGTTTGCCATCAAAAATGCAAAAGGAATTGCTATCATCAAAATTGTAGAGCAATTGTTTCGCCATTGCATAAAAATAATGCCCTTAACATCAAGAACATGGTTAATCTTAACGAGATAATAAGAAAACACCATAAATGTTGCCACAAGACCCGTCATAACCATAATTTCTGTAAGTTTTTTAGTAACAGAATATTGCGCGTTCATATCAATATGAGCATAGAAATAGCTGTATATCAAAAGCATTCCAAAGCCCAAACCTAACATGTGATAAATTGATGAGCCAGAGAAATACTCTTGTGGTGAAATAAATCCGATACCACCCAAAAGTATTGCAACAGACACAAAAAACATTGGCTTAAACTGTGAGCCTTTTGCTTTTAATGGTTTAAAATATGTTATAACATGGAACAAAACCATAAATACAAGTGGAATCACATACCACTTATAAGCCATAAACGCATCAAAAGAATCGTAGCACTTAATCGCAATCATATAAGTTAGCATAAAGGGAATGAGCCCTGCCATAATATCATTGCTTAATACAAGTACTACACCAATTATGTAAGCAAAAAAGATTGTACCTTTGATTTCCAACTGTGCGTCAGGGAAGCGATGGCTTAAAACTATAATAATGCCCGCAAGGCACGATAAAAGAACCATCCACTTATCACTTAAAAGGAATGTTCTAATATCTGCTATTCTTTTTTGTGCATTTTCAGATTTAAAAATTAATTCCATAAACTTTCTCCCGAAATTTCTCTATCGTAATTATACGCTCAAATTTTCAAATTTCAACAGTTGTTACAAAATCTTAATAATTATTACAAAAATCTTACAAATAAATTTAAGTTTAATATTTATGCAATTCGTGATATAATCAAAGTGAAATTAATTTTGCGAGGTGAAATTTGTGATTTTATCTGTTAACAATGTTTCAAAATCTTTTGGTGAAAAGTTAGTACTTAAAGGATTGTCTTTTTCTTGTGAAAGTGGCAAGGCATTAGGTCTTCTTGGTAGAAATGGTGCAGGCAAAACAACCATGATTAGAATTATTATGGCTGTTTTTAATGCAGACAACGGCAACGTTACCCTTGACGGCACACCCATAAATACAAGCAATGTAAAAATCGGCTATCTTCCTGAAGAGCGTGGACTTTACCCTAAGAAAAAGATTATGGAACAGCTTATATATTTTGCAGCATTGCAAGGGATAGACAAGCCAACCGCCATTTCTAACGCAGACAAACTTTTCAAAAAATTGCAAATTGAAGAATATAAAAATGCGCGTCTTGACACCCTTTCAAAAGGCAATCAGCAAAAAGTTCAGCTTATTTCAACGCTCATTGCAGACCCAGATATTATTATCCTTGATGAGCCCTTTTCAGGTCTTGACCCAGTAAATGCATCTTTACTCAAAGATATTGTCAAAGATTTAATCACAAATGGCAAACTCGTGCTTTTTTCTAGCCATCAAATGAATTATATTGAAGAATTCTGTGATGACATTCTTATTTTAAGCGGCGGTCAAATAGTTTTAGGTGGAAACATTAAAGAAATCAAACACGGATATGCCCGCAATATTATTGAAATCAAGAGCGAAAATCCGCACAATATTGCAAAAACTCTTTCAGACAATAATTTGCCATATATCAAGAGAGTATCTTTTGATGAAAACATAGTCACCGTAACTCTCACAGACGAAAATGAAAAAAGCAGACTTTTAGAAGCATTATCCCCTTTGGGCAATCAGATTGACGAAATTAAAGTTAAGGAGCCAACGCTCAATGAAATTTTTGTGCAGTTTACGGAGGGACAGATATGAAACAGTTTCTCGCAGTATTTAAATTTGAATATTTAAACTTTATAAAAAATAAGATTTTTATTTTTCTCACAATCGCTATTTCAGTAATTATTGCAGTTGTTGCTTTTTACCCAAGATTTTCTTTGTCAACAGATATTTCATTGAATTTGGGCAAACAAGAAACCCCGACTTTGCTAATTATTGATAAAACGAATGTTGTTGGTTTGGAAGAAATTTTAACATCAAATCTTACAAGCCTTACAAATACTGATGTGACTTTTACAACTGACGGCGATGAAAATTCAGCAAAAACTTCAGTTGAAAATGAAGAATATGATTCTGCAGTTGTGATTACAAGTCCACTTGAATACACCTATATTGTTAAAAACCTTGGACTTTATGACACAACTGAACAAAATATAAATAGCATTCTTCTTTCACATTATAAAACAATTCAATTGCAAAATTATGGGCTTTCCATGGAGCAGATTGTTGATATCTCGACCGTTACAGTCAAAGGCAATTCATTAGTTGTTGGTCAGGACCAATCGCAAAACTTTATGCGCGCATATATTCTTATGATGGTGCTTTATATCACAGTTTTAGTTTATGGTCAGATTGTGGCTCAGAGTGTTGCAACTGAAAAAAGTTCAAGGGCAATGGAATTGCTTATTACATCGGCCGACCCTAAAAACCTTATATTTGGCAAAGTGTTAGGAACAGGCTTTGCAGGGCTTACCCAAATGGCAATTATACTTCTTTGGGGCGTTTTATGTGTAGCAATCAACAAGAATTATCTCGTTGATAGTAATATGTTTTCTATGTTTACAGGATTTTCTGCTTCAATGATTATTTACACAATCATTTTCTTTGTTTTGGGATTCATGCTCTATGCATTTTTAGTGGGTGCAATGGGGTCAATGGCATCAAAACTTGAAGATGTTGGAACTCTCACAATGCCTGTTATGATGTTTTTGATTATCGGTTTTCTTATTACAATTTCCCTTATGAGTTCGGGCAACATTGATAGCGGAATTATTAAATTCCTTTCATATTTCCCATTCACAGCACCGATGGCTATGTTTGCAAGAATTGCAATGGGTACTGCCACAACACTTCAAGCAATAATTTCAATTATTATTCTTATAGTTTCTATTATTGGCGTTGGATACCTTGCAGTTGCAATTTACCGAATCGGTATTTTAATGTACGGCAAACCACCAAAATTTAATGAGATTATCAGAGCGTTAAAGAAAAACTAATGTTCACAAAAATTTAAATATTTATATATTTTTATTCAATATTTATGTGATATTCTTTAACCAAGGTCAAGGAAATAAATCCTGACCATATCCCCTTTCATTTTCATTCTCCTTAAACGAAAACGAGCTTTCATCCCGAAAGCTCGTTTTTCTTTTTGTATTTAATTTGACAAATTAGGGTTTGTGGAGTTAAACGCAGAGTGCAAAGTGTCGGGTCTGCGACGCAGATTATAGATGTAACCAAATGATTGTGTTGTAGGGGCGAGTCTCTGTGCTCGCCCGTAATTTTTTCGCACACTTGCAGGAGGGCACGGAGACCCTCCCCTACAAGATTACACAACCATAAAAAGAATTCTACAAATTCAAATTTGATAAACAAAAATACCGCGAGTCGAAAGACACGCGGTATTGCGAAAAAAGAATCAAATTTATGCGTTTTTCTTGTCAACTGCTCTCTGAATTGCCTTAACACATTCAACAATTGGGATGATAAGGAATGCAAGACCAAGAGAAATTGCATATTCAAGTGCTGAAAGCTGTGTGAACTCAAAGAGATTTGCAAGGAATGGAATTTCAACAACTGCTGTTGTGAGAAGGAATGAACCAACCATAGCGCCATAGAGAGCTACATTGTGGTGTCCTTTGAAGAGCATTGCTACTGCTGAACCACGCTGTGAACGCATATTAAATGAGTGGAACACTTCACACATTGCCATTGTGAAGAATGCCATTGTCATGCCGTCTTCACTATCTGCAATATTGCGAAGAATAAGATGTCCTGTTTCAATATATTCACCGATATAGAACGCGATAACTGTAAGAACTGAAACGATTACGCCTTGATAGAAACAGTCAAAACCAAGTCCACCTGCAAAGATACCGTCATTTTTGCTTCTTGGTTTTCTTCTCATAATGTCATCTTCTGGCTTTTCAAGACCGAGTGCAAGTGCTGGGAAGCAGTCTGTAACAAGGTTAATGAAGAGAAGATGAGGTGCACGGAGAATTGTAAAGTTCATAATTGTTGCAAAGAAAATTGAAACAACTTCTGAAAGGTTTGAACCGAGAAGGAACTGAATTGCTTTACGGATATTATCGTAAATTCTTCTACCTTCGCCAACGGCTGAAACGATTGTTGCAAAGTTATCGTCAGCAAGAACCATATCAGCAACATTCTTTGTAACGTCAGTACCAGTAATACCCATACCAACACCGATGTCTGCGCTCTTAATTGATGGAGCGTCGTTAACACCGTCACCTGTCATAGCAGTAACATAGCCCTTGTTTCTCCAAGCGTTAACAATTCTTGTTTTGTGTTCTGGCTGAACACGAGCATAAACACAGATATTTTCAACGATTGCTTCAAATTCTTCGTCTGTGTATTTATCAATATCAGCACCCATCATAGCCTGACTATCATCTGTAAGAATACCAAGTTCACGAGCAATAGCTTTTGCTGTGTTGATATGGTCACCTGTAATCATAATAGGCTTGATACCTGCTGTACGGCATTCAACGATAGCATCTTTAACTTCTGGACGAACAGGGTCAATCATACCTGTAAGACCAATAAATGTCATATCATATTCAAGAGATTCTGAGTCGATTGTTTCTGGAAGAGCGTCATAAGTTTTATAAGCAACTGCGAATACACGAAGAGCTTTGTTACCCATTCTTGTATTTTCTTCCATAATCTTTGCACGGATTTCGTCGTTCATTTCTACAACTTCACCGTTAATATCAGCGTGAGTACACTTTTTAAGAATTTCGTCAGGAGCACCCTTTGTGAACTGAACAAAGCCGTTTGCTTTGCTATGAACAGTTGACATCATCTTTCTGCCTGAGTCGAATGGAACTTCGCCAACTCTTGGATACTTTTCAACAAGTGTTGCTTTTGGAAGGTTAAGAGTCTTTGCATAGTTGATGAGTGCTACTTCGTCAGGTTCACCTGTGCCCTTGCCGTTTTCATCAACATCTGCGTTTGTGCAAAGAGCCATTGCTGTTGCGAGTTGCTCTTCGTTAGGAGCATAGTGGTCAACAACTGTCATAACATTTTGTGTAAGTGTACCTGTTTTATCTGAACAGATAATCTGAGTACAACCAAGAGTTTCAACAGCTGTCATTTTTCTGATAATAGCGTTCTTCTTTGACATATTTGTAACGCCGATTGAAAGAACGATTGTCATAACTGCAACAAGTCCTTCAGGAATTGCAGCAACTGCAAGTGCTATCGCAGTAATGAATGAGTGAAGTGCAACATCAAAGAATTGTGCACCGTCTGCCATAAAGTATTGTGTAATAATATTATAAGCAAAGATAACTACACAAACACCGATAACAAGCTTTGTGAGAATCTTTGAAAGCTGTTCAAGTTTGATTTCAAGTGGTGTTTTGCCATCTTCTGCAAGAGTAATAGCGTTGGCAATTTTACCCATTTCAGTATCCATACCTGTTGCTACTACAACGGCTTTACCACGGCCATAAACGAGAGTTGAGCCCATATACGCCATATTCTTACGGTCACCGAGAGCAACTTCGTCACTGTCATTTTTACCCATAAGAGCATTGATAAGCTTTGTGACAGGAACAGACTCACCTGTGAGAGCTGCTTCTTCGATTTTCATGCTTGCACACTCGAAAATACGGCAGTCGGCAGGAATAGCATCACCAGCATCAAGCAAAATTACGTCACCAACAACCAAGTCTTCACTCTTAACGGTTTCAATTTTGCCGTCACGAAGAACCTTTGTTGTTGCCGCTGACATCTTCTGCAACGCTTCAACAGCTTTTTCAGCCTTGCTTTCTTGTAACACACCAAGAACTGCGTTGATAAGAACAACCACAAGAATGATAATTGAGTCAGTTGGAGTTACAAAACCACCTGCTTCAATCATTTCTGTTACTGCAGAGATAACCGCTGCAATAAGCAAAATGATAATCATTGGGTCTTTTAACTGGTCAATAAAACGAGAAAACATTGAAACTTTTTTAGCTTCTGCTAATTTGTTTTTTCCGTTTTCTTGAAGTCTTTTCTGGGCTTCTGCAGATGTGAGACCTTGTTCAGAGCTCTTAACTTCTGCAAAAACATCAGCGACTTCGTGAAGATAGTACTTCATAAAAACACCTCTTTATATTTTTGTCCTTTAAAATAAAAATATGCTATACAAAAAGACCTCTGACAGTTATGCAACTGCCAAAGGTCTTGCTTCCTAAAATCAGGTCGACAACCAGTCTTTAAAGACGGAACATGTTGATTGTCGAAATATAGCTACTCCCCTTTTGGTTCGTTGTGAAATAGTTTATCACAACAGTAAAAAATTGTCAATTACTACGAAAGGGATTTAGGCTCTACTCTGTTTTAGATTTTTCGATTTTTTGTTCATAGATAAACACACTTACAAGAGCAAAAAGTGTTGTTATTGCAAGTTTTAAGGGTATCATGTGGGTCATTGTCTCTATAAAATAAATCTCACGAGAAGCCGAAAGTTTTATAGGGAAAAACACATAACTCAACAATATCCATGTTGTCACAATGGTTATAAGAGTTATTACAGATTTCTTTATTTTATCCATTTATGCCACTTCCCATCAATTACAAACTAACACGATTAATTTCTTCGTTTGTATTAAGGTCAAACGCAATCAACTGGAACCCATCATTTTTGTAGTTGTTAATAATTGCAAAAAATGTGTCTCCCACATAAGTTCCACCAAGAATGTCGCATTTTTCTGTAAGATTATATCTTGCGATTTCTTTGACTGTTCCGTTTTCTACTTTATATCGGATATAAAGTGCAAAATTTTGTGGCTTGCTATGAGAAACCGATAAATGTGCGTAAACAATAAATGGTACTGCGAACTCATTCTCGGAAAGTTTTACAAAGCATTTGTGATTATATGCCACAGGACTATGCACACTTGCGCTACCCTTTGCAACAGTAACTTTTGATGCTTCAAACGGCTTATTAGGGTCACTCACATCAAAAAGAGAGATTTTGCAATCACCATTTGTGCCTGTTTCTGTGCCGTCCTGACCAACACCGATTAAAAGATTATTGGTAATTGGGTGAAGATATTCAGAAAATCCTGTAATTTTAAGTTCACCTTTTACGGTTGGATTTGTGGGGTCGCTTAAATCAATTACAAATAGTGGGTCTGTCTGTCTGAATGTTACAACATAAGCTGTGTTGCCAATATATCTAACCGACTCAATCGTTTCACCTTTTGCAAGGTCTTCGACTTTGCCCATAATCTGCATTTGATTGTTGAGAATATAGAGATTATTGGTTCTGTCATCAATAGACATCCACATTGCATCACCATCAACTTTTGCATTGTTTTTTGTGGTTGCAATCTTGAAATATTCACCATCATAACTCATTGCAAACTGATTTTTGATATATCCCGGCACTTTGCCCATGCACTTGTATTCGATGCCTGTTTCGGTATATTCAAAACGATAGATTTTAGTGAATTCTTCTGATTTTTCATTCCAATCGTTTTCACTTAAAAACATACTTTGTGAAGATGCATAAAGATTGTCGCAATCACCTAAAATTGCTTCGCTTTCAGGCTCTTTATCCTTTGAAATATCAAGGGTCGTAATTACTGCATAAGTTGATGATTTGCTGTCTTCAATTACAGAAATACAACCTGCTGGAACAGGCTCACAAACGCCATTTATTGTTATTTCAGGAATGCAATAATCTTTATAATCATCCCTTGCAACATTCACATAATAAGTGCTTACACAATAAAGTTTTGTGCCAATCATTCTAGAATTTTCATATTGACCCTGTTGCGAATATTCTGTCACAAGTTTTGGTTCTTTTGCGTTGCTGATGTCATAAACTTTAACGAACAAATTGCCTATTCCATAAGCTATGTCCGCACCATAAAGTCTTGCACCCGAAGCTGTGTTTTCTGACGCTTCACTCTGTGTGAAATCGTAAGCAGTACCAACGATTATAAGCGTTTTACTATTGAGATAAATTTCTTGAATATCTTCGTCAGCTTTAATCTCAATCTGCGATACTTTTTCTAACTTGTTGTTCTGAATATCAACGATAGAAACAACTGAATTGTTTCTTCTTGTTACATAGAGATATTTACCATCAGTTTTGATAAGGTCGCCTTCGTCAACATCTTGTTCTTGAGTGTTTGTTGTGCCGTGATTTCTGTTAGCATCTGAATCATCCGCAGTTGCACCTGGCTTTGCAGTAGTATCAGTCATAGCACCCTCATTCATACTTTCGTTTATAACGCCACCTGTCAAAGTGCTACTGGAATTTTCAGCAAAGTCATCTGCATACTCCACATTGCCTGCAAACATGTTGTAAATCCCGTCTTGCAATTTAACTTTTTCGGCTTCTTTGTGAAGAGTTTCAAATTTGCCATAAATTTTATCATAGGATTGATATTGCACAACTTCTGTTATGTCGCCTGTCTCATTATTGATTTTTTTATTGAAATTTCCGTTACCAAAAACACTCAGCAAACCAATCATCAACGCAAGAGATGCTGCAAGAGGCACGAGTTTTCTTACACGATGTGGCCTATATGATTTTTCTGTTGATTCAACTATATTTTCTGTGCTTTCAAGCATATCAAGAATGTTGTCTTTTTCAAGTTCTCTGGGAAGTTTCACTTGCATTTTTTCGTTCAATGCATTCTCTATCTTCTTGTTCATAAGCTTAACTCCTCTCTCATTTTTTCTAATGCTCTTTTATGTTTTGTTCTGACCGTATTTGCAGGAATTTCTAGCATTTCACCGATTTCTCGTGACTTGAATCCACCTGCAATTGACAGCATTAAAATCTGTCTTGATTCTTCGTCGAGCTTTGATAACGCTTCGCGAACAGGAATTGAAAATTCAATTTCGCTATCCACATACCCCTCATCCTGGAACTCAACTATATGATAATTTTCTGAAAGCTTTCTTTTGCAAGTATTTGAAAGAGATGAAAAAAGATATGACTTGAATTTCTCGGGATTTTTTACCCCGTGAATACTCTTAAAAACTGATAAAACTGTTTCTTGCACAGCATCTTGCGCATCAAAGGAATTTTTGCACATACTCAATGCAAAACGATACATATCGGCAGAGTATATCTCATAAAGAGTGCCGAATGCATCTTTGTCCCCTGATATTGCAGACTGAACAAGTTTTTTCATTTCTTTTTTCATTTTTCACACCCCACTTTTGCAAAGCATCTGTAAAATTTTCCCTTTCACAATATAAGAGTATCAAAAATTCAAAACTGTTTCAATAATTTTCAAAAAATGTAAAAAAATCCACCTGCAAAAGCAAGTGGATTTAAAATTATTTAATTTCACCGTGTTTTTCGTAGTTAACAACTTCGACAATTTCATTTTTATCATTAACAAAAACAACTTTTGGATAATGACTTTCATTCTCTTCAGGTGTCATTTGTGCATAAGCCATAATGATAACTTTATCACCGACTTCAACACACTTTGCTGCTGCACCATTGAGACAAATACAACCGCTATTTTCTTCACCTGCGATTATGTATGTTTCAAATCTGTTGCCATTATCAATGTCAGCTATCTGAACTTTTTCGTATTCAAGCAACCCAGCAGCCTTCATCAATGTTTTATCTATTGTGATGCTACCAACATAATTCAACTCTGACTGAGTAACAGTAGCACGATGAATTTTGCTTTTCAACATTGTAAGATACATTTTCGAACCTCTTATTAGAATAATTTAAACATCATATTAATTGTCAACTTTAAAATGCTATTTATTATATCATACCTTCTCGTTAAAAACAAGTGCTATTATAAATCCAAGTTTTACTTATTTTCTTGCTATTAATTCAAAAGCAATATGATTTGGAAATATTTTTCTAATACTATATTAATGCACAAATTTTATTGAATTTAATGGAACGTTATGGTATAATTACTCAGAATATAACAATTTTCAAGGAGTAGCCTTATGAAAAACAAAAGTTATCCACTTTATGACGTTCTAGAGTTCACTAATTTAAAGAATTTTATAGATTATTGTGGCACAGAATTCGCTGATAGAACAGCTTTTCATTGGTTAAAGAAAAAAAGCGAAAAATCAAAGACCTATAGAGAGTTTAAAGAAGATATTGAAGCATTAGGTACCTATTTTATTTCACAAGGATGCAATCATACACATATTGCAGTTCTTGGCGAAAATAGTTATGAATGGATTATTACATACTTTGCAACAGTTAACACAAATAATGTTATTGTACCTCTTGATAAAGAAGCCTCTATCGATGATTTAAAATTTCTATTTGAAAATAGCGACACAACGATAATTGTTCATTCAAACGACTACCTTGAAGAAGCAGAAACAACAGGATGTCAAAATCTTATAAATATGAAAGATTTTGACGAAATTATAAAAGAAGGTAAAAAACTTATTTCGAATCGTGATTTGTCATATCAAAATACAGTTATCGACGAAAATTCAATGTGCACTCTTGTTTATACATCGGGCACAACAAGTGAGCCGAAAGGAGTTATGTTGAGCCACAAAAATCTCTCATCAGATACTATAGCAACATCAAAAAGCATATCAGTTCCTGACAGTTCTATGTTGGTGTTACCACTAAATCACACTTATGCTGTCATTGCTGCTGTTACAGTACCCCTTCTTGTTGGAAGCTCCATTTTCATTAACAAAAGCCTAAAAAATCTTATGACTGATATGACCTTTTGTAAACCAAAATTCATAGCAGTTGTACCACTAATGCTGGATACTTTTTACAAAAAGATAATAGAAAAATTAAAGGGCACCAACAAAGAAAATGCTGTAGATAAACTATTAATCGTTAGTAAAGCGTTGCGTAAAATTGGAATCGATTTAAGAAGAAAATTTTTTGCAAAAATTTTAGAAGCTTTCGGTGGGAATTTAGAATTGATTGCAGTTGGAGGTGCACCAATTAACGAAAAAACCGTTGCGGGGTTGACTGATTTCGGGCTTACTATTGTAGGCGGTTACGGAACATCTGAATGTTCTCCTTTGGTTTCTGCCGCAAGAAATAGCGATTATTGTCCCGACAGTGCGGGTGGTGTTTTCGATGGTGTTGAAGTAAGAATTGTTGATTCTGAAGTACAAGTAAAAGGTGATATCGTCTTTTTAGGCTATTATAAAAATCCTCAGGCAACTAAAGATGCTTTTGATGGCGATTGGTACAAAACTGGTGACCTTGGAGAACTAAAAGATGGCTTGTTATATATTACTGGCAGAAGCAAGAATTTAATTGTTCTTTCAAATGGCGAAAACATCTCTCCTGAAAGTATGGAAATGTCATTAACCAATAACATTCCAGAAATAGAAGAAGTGGTTGTTTATAACCAAAACGACACTATTATTGCAGAAATTTATTTAAGTCAACGCGATACTGAAATAGAAAAACGAATATATCAGGGTATTGAAGAATTAAACAGAAAAGCACCTAAATATAAAAGAATCTCAAAAACTGTATTTAGAGATACAGCATTCGAAAAAACCACAACAAAGAAAATCAAAAGAAACAATATTGGCGAGGTGTAAAAATGCTTGAAAAATTACAGGTAATAGCTCTTAAAGCTATGGAAGATAAAAGTATAGAAATAACAGAAGAATCTCGTCTTCTCGCAGATTTAAAACTTAATTCATTAGATTTAGTCAATCTTGTTTGCGAGGTTGAAGACGAATTTGACATTGAAATTCCGGATAAAAAATTAAAAACTTTAATTACTGTCGGGGATGTTCTTGATTTTATTAAATCACAAAAATAAGTACATATCAAAAGCAGGTTGACAATATGAATCTTACAAAATCTCAACTTCAAATTCACAATATGGAACTTTTTGGCGGCGGTGCTATTTCTAATGTTTGTGGATATATGTTAGTCGACGGCAAAAAAGATGTCGATTGGTTAAAAGAACAGGTTAATAAGCTTTTTGAGTTTAATGATGCTTTAAGAATTCATTTACGTAAAGAAAATGGAAAAACATATCAATATGTTGAGCCCTATAAAAAGCAAGAAATAAAGGTTTTGTATTTTTCTGATGAAACGGATTTTTACAATTACGCATTAGATTATGCAAAGCAACCCTTGTTCTCTGACGATTCTCTTTGTGAAATTGCACTCATCGTCATGCCAAACAAATATGGTATAATGCCTAAGCTTCATCACATTATTGGTGACGCTTGGGCAATTGCTCTTATAGGGAATCAATTCAATGTACTACTACAAGGAGAACTTCCTCCTGCATATTCTTTTGCTGAATACATTAAACAGGAACCAAATTACCTTTCATCAAAACGTTATAAAAAAGATGAAGAATTTTTTGTTAAACAATTGGTTGACTTTTATGAACCTATATACATTTCAAATATTGAAACAAATAAACACGATGCTGAACGCAAGACATTCATATTAACAGACGAACAAACAGCAGCAATAAAGCACTATGCAGAAAAAAACAACACTTCTGTTTTGACATTGTTTTTTTCAATATGGTCAACATATTTAAGCAGAATAAATAACAATTGTGAAAATCTTTGCATTGGAACAACAGTTTTGAACAGAAACAACTCTCAAGAAAAAAATACAGTTGGATTATTCGTAAATACTGTTCCGGTGTTTATTAAATTGAATGAAAAATCCGGTTTTTTAAATCATTTAGAGAACATTGAAACTGCAGTTTTTTCATCTTTAAGACATCAAAGATATACTTATCAGGATGCGTTAAAAGAAATAAAACATGATTACAAAAAGCCATACGATATCATTTTAAGCTATCAAAACACAAGAATAACAGGGTCTTTTGCCGAAAGTATATGGTTGCACAATGGTATGCAAATTGAAAGTCTTCAGGTTCATATAGAAGACCGCGACAATGAAGGAACTTTAAAAATTCATTATGATTATCTGCTTGAAAAATTTACTGAAGAAGATATTGACTTTCTTCATCAGCGCTTGATGACGCTTCTTTGTGATGCTATCGAAAATCCAGACAAGCCTTTGTATGAATTAGAATATTTAACAAAAGAAGAAAAAGAAAAAGTTATCTCATCTTTCAACAATACAGAACACACATACAATATCCCTGAGAATACAACTCTCTATTCTCTCTTTGAAGAAAATGCAACAAAGAACAGTGATAAAGTATGTATCATAGCAAATGAAGAAGAAATATCATTTGCTGATTTCAAGTTATTTGCAGAAAGAATTGATAACAAGGTAAGAAATATTACTGACAATTCAAAATCTGTTATCGCTGTAATGTGTGAACGTTCATTTGAAATGTATGGAGCAGTGTATGGAATTATCCGAGGTGGTAATGCATACTTGCCACTTGACCCAAATTATCCACAGGAAAGAATTGACTACATTTTAGATAACTCTGGTGCTAAAGCAGTAATTGCACAGGACAAGTTCTGTAATCTTGTAACATCTGTTCCATGTATTAATGCAACAGAAATTCTCAACCGTAAAGAAACAACAGAAAAGACACCTATCCTTGCAAATGAAGAAGATACAGCATATGTAATCTATACATCAGGAAGTACAGGAAATCCAAAGGGAGCAAAGATAAGTCATAAGTCAGCAATAAACAGAATATTGTGGATGCATGAAACATATCCATTAGAAGAAAATGATGTAATCCTTCAAAAGACTCCATACACATTTGACGTTTCTGTTTGGGAACTCTTCTGGTGGGGTATTACAGGTAGAACTCTCTGTGCATCTAAACCTGATGAACATTTCTTACCTGCTAAAATACTCCAAGAAACAGAAAAGAACAAAGTTACTCATTT
>JAZQWV010000038.1:0-4934 GCA_045632525.1 Candidatus Fimenecus sp. | reverse complement strand
ATCAAAAAAAATCTTTGGTGGATTTCTCCTATAGTCCTGTTTGTTCCTCTTGCTTGCCTGCTATGCAGCCTATCTATTACAACCGGTGAGAAGATTGTAATCGGATGTATACTGTTTGCTATACAGTTTCTAATTAGTGCGATAACAGGTTTTGTTGCCAACAGAATAAAGAAGATTTTCTTCAAAGTATTATGGATTATAGTAGGTCTGTTCATCAATGCCACATTTTGGATAATTGCCCTTCTATTCATGGCATTTTGCGAGCCCATTACCGAAGAGGAGTACAACGGCATGAAAGAGAGTGTCAGAGAGATGGTATATAATGAATTCAGCGAGGAGAACCATTTGGACAAGGTTGTAGGTATTCAATTACCACAATACAGAATTGTAGATTCGGAGTGCTCCTATGTGTCCGTTCCACTAGCAGAAACGGAGTATGACGTGGAACTGAAAATACTTTTCCCCGAGGGCCTGCCCAAACCGTTATGGAAGCAGATTACAGAATTGGCATCGACAGAAGCACCCAACCCACTTTCCGAAGATAAGGTAATAAACAAATGGTTTTTCGGCGAAGAGAACCCCAAAGTTATATCTTACCAATGCGAGAACGAAAGCAATGTAGGCAGCACAGTAACATTTAAGCCCAATTGCGACACCGTATATGTAATACGCTACAAATGGTAAGTAAACAAAGTCTCCAGGCTTATTTGCATTGTGCTTAACTGCTAAAAGCAGACAGCACTTTTATGCAAAAACTGCTGTCTGCAAACAGCAGTTTTGTTTTGGTGGGGGTTAAAGTGTTGAAAATGAATGCTATGTGCTTTTTAATGGTTAGTACATTAAGCCAAATGCCCACAATGGAATTTCGTTTCTATGTCCATATTCAATATCATCCTTAACAATGTATGCGTTATCCACATCTTTGATTTGATGTTGTCCCTTTTTTCTGCCACCTACTTCGAATGTGTATTTGTCAACTTTGAAATCGGAAACGCTGGAGGCTGTTACTCTGTGGGTCACCCTCATCCATGAAAGAAACATTGTTTCTCTCACATTGCCTATGTTTGGCTCATTGTCCGACAAAACATACGCTAAGTTGGGATTATTCAGGTATATCTTGTTTACTTTTCCCAAAAGTTTGTAACCCTCAACATCGTCGTGCAGAATGTTAATCAAATCGGCCTTGTCCAGCCAAACCATAAGATCGGACACGGTGTTGCGGTGAATGTCGAGGTCTCGGGCTATCTTTGAATAGTTAGGCTTGAATGGTACGCTTTGCGCAATGATGTATAGTAACATCTTCAGTTTCTCTGTTGTAGAAATTGAGAGTTCTGCAAATTTGGGAATATCGACCTCCAGAATAGCATTTATCGTCTTGTCAAGTCGCAATTCATACCCCTCTTCCTTGAAAAACGGATAGTATCCGGTTTTCAGATATTCTTTGAAAAGGGCTATCGGACGGTGCTCTGTGTATGGAAAATTGATTTTATTTGCCACCACCTGTTCCAAAGAGTGTATAGGTATTTCTGTTCCATACTTGAGTGCGATGTATTCTCTGAATGAAAGTCCGTACATCTGGTATTCAAGTACTCGTCTACTCAAGTCGTGGCTTCCTTTCTGTAAATCAAGGATTGATGAACCTGTATAGCGTACTTTGAGTTCGGGGTATGCGTCGTATATATTCTTTATCTCTTGTGACCAGTTCTTGTACTTGTGTATCTCATCAATGTATAAAACCTTGCCACCTTCTTTGTAGAAAGTCTCGGCAAGTGATACCAAAGAGTGTGTAGAGAACCAAATATCATCAGCATATACAAAGAGTGTGGTGTCAATCTCTTCGTATAGTTTTATGTGTTGCAATACAAGGGTTGTCTTGCCAACACCTCTGGAGCCTAATATTGCAATTAGACGGTCGTTCCAGGGGATGATGTTATGTATATTGCGGACATAACTTGTGTCTACATTTTTCAGGATATTCCGGAATTTTGCTACAAGAGTTTTCATGTTGTAAAGCGCTTAGTTTGTGCAAAGATAATAAAACTGCTAAAAATAAACAGCACTTTTATGCAAAAACTGCTGTCTGCAAACAGCAGTTTTGTTTTGGTAGGGGTTAAGGTGTTGAAAATAAAAGGGTTGTTGATGATGAATTTTTGCTGTTTCTTGTAGTAAGGCTAAAAAGGGCAAGGCTGACGCAAATGCAGGCAAAGCTCCCCTCCGACACTTCGTGCCACCTCCACCTCAAAGAGGGGAGGAGTTTTCTCCTTTTCGTCCTTTTCGCCCCTTTGGGGCATTAAGGATATTTCTATTAAATCTTTTGTACTTCTGTGCTTCTGTCAAAAATTAATGGTAATAATATAGATGTTGACCCAATGCGGCCTGTCATCTCGAACCTTGTGTGAGAGATCTCATTATTGGCTTTTTGAGAGATCCTTTGACAATCCTTGCTTATCGCAACCTACACGGCGCAAACTTCGCCTGCGCTACGTGTAACCAACTGCTGCAAGCATTGTCGAACTAAAGTTTCGTCACTGCGTTCTGTCGGGATGACATTACTGAGGTATCCTGTGTCAACTGCTATATCATTGCTAAAGAAATTGATTGTGTTCATTTGTCAATACTTTGCTTTTGCCCTGGTTTTTAGGAGTTTTGTTGAAATTACAAAGGGCAACATTCCTATGTAAATGTTTGGTTATTAGATATTAAAGCAGTACCTTTGCACCGCTTTTTAGAGTATGCGCTCGCAGACCTGTGTGAAAACCCTGCTCGCAAGCGCTTAAAAGGCCGTTTTTAAGAGCAAAAGCACCTCCATTCGCCATCGAGGGGCGGTGGCTTAAAAACTCGTTTTTGAAACCGGAGGGGAGTGAACTGAAAAACACAAAACAAAATAAATCTATTAATTATGAAAAAATTTTTACTTTCAATTTTTGCCGTAATGCTGGCAGTTTTCAGCGTGCAGGCGGAAGAGATTAAGTACTCTTTCTCAAATTATGGAACAGGTGTTCAATATGCACAAGGAGAAAAGCATACATTGGACGAGAATGTTACTCTTATAATTAACGGTGCTCACTTGAATGGTCAGGTTCGCCTTTATGCTGGTTCAAATGCTGTTTTTGAATCGAAGAGAGACATAACAAAGGTCGTCCTAAATGCTGGTAATAAAGCTGGTACTTTGACCGTTAATGTTAGTGACGATGGTTCAACATGGACAAAAGTGAAGGAGCAAACAACAACAACTAGCTATACAGCGTACACTTTTGATTTGGGTGGCTCGTATAAGTATGTTCAGATGGTTTCTACAGGTGCTCAGATTCGTGTAAGTATTGCAACATTGACTTTCTCTGAGGATGCAGGTGGTGAAGGTGGCGAGGAAATCCCTGTAGCTCCAGATGCTCCTACCCTCTCTGATGCTTGCAACTTCGACAACTCAATGACTGTTTATATTACAAATGTAGCTGAGGGCGCTACCGCTTTTTATTCATTGAATAACGAAACTGATTGGGTAGAGGGTGAATCTGTGGAAATTACAGAAACAACCACTGTTTATGCAAAGGCTGTTAAGGGAGAGCTTTCAAGCGATGTTGTTTCTGCAACATATACAAAGAACGAGCCTGTTACACCTCCTGCTGAGGGTGAAAGCAAGACTGTGACTTTTACGGCTTCTGCAAACGGATATTCAAATGGTGCAGCAGTTACAACTGTAAATATTGGTGATTATATAACTGCGACTTTTGACAAAGGTACTAATAGCAATCCTCCTAAGTATTACACAACAGGTTCTGCTATCCGTTGTTATGGTGGTAATACCATTACAATTGCATCAACTGCTGGTAATATAACAAAAATTGTTTTGACATTTGGTTCTGGTGATGCTTCTAACGCTATAACAACGGAACCTGCAACATACAGCAATGGAACTTGGAACGGAACTGCTTCAAGTGTAACTTTTACAGTTGGTGGTTCATCCGGAAATAGAAGAATTGCAGGAATTGAGGTGACATATGAAGACACAGGCGCTCCTGTAGTTGAAACAGTTGCAAATCCAGTGATTGCTGCCGTTTCAGATAGGTTTAATGAAGGCGAGAGTCTTTTTGTGACAATAGCGACAGAGACCGAGAATGCTGAAATCTATTACACACTCGATGGCTCTGACCCTGTTGAAAATGGTTTGCTCTATGCTGCTGAGATTGAAATCACCGAGACAACAACTGTAAAAGCGGTTGCTGTTAAGGAGGGTTGGAACAACAGTGAGGTTGTTGAGTCTAAATTTACAAAACTTACAGTTATTGAGGACGGAATTATAGATGTTTTGAATCGCGAATTTACAGGTGTTGAAGATGCTCAATACTCTGCTTGGGAGGACAAAACATCTAATTCATCAGCGGTTTATGCTGGTCAGTCTGCTGGTGGTAACGATGCTATTCAGTTGCGATCAAACAATAGTAATTCAGGTATTGTAACAACTGTATCTGGTGGTAAGGTAAAAAAGATTTCAATTGATTGGAATAGTAATACTGCTGCAGAAAGAAAACTTTGGGTTTATGGTAGCAATACTGCATACACATCTCCTGAAGATTTGTACAATGCAGATACAGATGGTGATAAGTTGGCAGAAATTCCATTCGGAACATTAGAGTTTGTAATCGAAGGCGATTATGAGTACATCGGCTTGCGCTCTGGTTCTGGTGCAATGTATTTGAACTCAGTTGAGATTACTTGGATTGTAGAGGAGGAAGAGCCTGTTGCAGAGTCTTGGTCTTCATTCTATGCGGCTTTCCCTGTTGCTATTCCAGAGGGAGTTGAGGCATACATTGTAACAGCTGCAAATGCTGGTTATGTGACATTGACTCAGATTTACAATGCAGTTCCTGCAAACACTGGTGTAATTCTTAAGGGTGGTAGCATTGAAGCTACTTACGATAATTATTATAGTGGTG
>JAZQWV010000037.1:0-15180 GCA_045632525.1 Candidatus Fimenecus sp. | reverse complement strand
CATACGTAGCAGCAGACGTTGATGCTAATGGTGAAATTTCAATCAACGATGCATTCATTATGGAATATTATGAAGCAATGTGGGAAGGATTAGACTTCCAGTATGATATTGCAGCTAATGCTCAAAATAACACATACGAATGGATTTATTAATCCAAATAACGTAATAATATCTAAAAGCAGACTTTCGGGTCTGCTTTTTTGCATTTTTACTCACAGTTTACTTGACACAATGTTTATTTTTGTGTAAAATATAAAAGATAGTATGGGGTAATAGTATCCCGTCTGTCATTCATCTTAATTTCATTACATATTTTTGATATATTTTGTGAAATTAAATATTTAATAGGAGGGAACGACATAATGGAACCAATCACCATTATTCTTGCCGTTGTCTCTGCTGTTGTATTTGGAATTGGTGGCTTTGTTGTTGGCGGTTTGCACCGCAAAAAAGTTGCCGAAGCTGAAATTGGTTCAGCTAATGAAGAAGCATTAAGAATTGTTAATCAGGCAGTGCAGACTGCTGAAAGCAAGAAAAAAGAAGCTATTCTTGAAGCAAAAGACGAAATACACAAGTTAAGAAATGAAGTTGATAAAGAACTTCGTGAAAGACGCGCAGAGGTACAGCGACAAGAAAACAGAATTAATCAAAAAGAAGAAAATCTTGACAAGAAAACTGAAAACCTTGAAAAGAAAGAAGAACTTTTAGCAGAAAAGGTTAAAGCAGCTGACGCTAAAATGGAAGAAGTTGAAACTCTTAAACGCAGTCAACTTGAAATGCTTGAAAAAATTAGTGGTTACTCAAAAGAACAGGCAAAAGTACTTCTCTTGCAAGAACTTGAAGAGCAACTCACTCACGAAAAAGCTCTCAAAATTATGGAATTTGAGCAGAAAACTCGTGACGAAAGTGATAATCTTGCTCGTGAAATCATTTCAGGTGCAATTCAGCGTTGCGCAGCAGACCATGCTGCAGAAGCAACAGTTTCAGTTGTTGCACTTCCAAATGACGAAATGAAAGGTAGAATTATCGGTCGTGAAGGTCGAAATATTAGAACTCTTGAAACAATCACAGGTGTTGATTTGATTATTGACGATACACCTGAAGCTATCACAGTTTCAAGCTTTGACCCTGTTCGTCGTGAAGTGGCTAGACTTACACTTGAAAGACTTATCCAAGACGGCAGAATTCACCCTGCTCGCGTTGAAGAAATGTTTGAAAAATCAAAACGCGATGTTGAACAGACAATTAAGCAAACAGGTGAAAGAGCAGTTGTTGATGCAGGCGTTAACGGTGTTCACCCTGAGCTTGTTAAACTTCTCGGTAAACTTAAATATAGAACAAGTTTTGGTCAGAATGTACTCAACCATTCTCTTGAAGTTTCTTATATCGCAGGTCTTATGGCTCAAGAATTGGGCGTAGATGTTAAGGCTGCAAAGCGTGCAGGTCTTCTTCACGATATCGGTAAGGCTCTTGACCGTGAATTCGAAGGAACACATATCGAACTTGGTGTTGAAGCTGCAAAGAAATATAAAGAAAATGACAAAATTGTTCACGCTATCGCTGCTCACCATGGTGAAATCGAAGCTAAAACAATTGTTGCAGTGCTTGTTCAGGCAGCCGATGCTATTTCTGCGGCAAGACCTGGCGCAAGACGCGAAAATGTTCAGAATTACATCAAGCGTCTTGAAAAACTTGAAGAAATCGCAACATCATTTGAAGGTGTTGAAAAATCATTCGCTATTCAGGCAGGTCGTGAAATTCGTATTATGGTTAACCCAGAAACAGTTTCAGACGAAAAGATGGTTATTGTTGCTCGCGAAATTGCAAAGAAGATTGAAGACGAGCTTGAATATCCAGGTCAAATCAAAGTTAATATTGTACGCGAAAACCGTGCAATCGACTTTGCAAAGTGATGATTTTAGCGTATTTTCACTTTTTCGCCCTTGACTTACACTCGTAAGCCGTCGGTTTCAAAAGCAAAAATTCATCTAAAATTAAACACTTTGAAATAAAATTATAAAACCATGCCCCGATGTCAACAAGGCTTCGGGGCAAAATAATCCATATATAGAAACGGTGTGCATAATGTCACGCAAAATTAAAGTACTTTGTGTTGGTGATGTAGTAGGAAATAGTGGTTGCGAATTCTTACGCAAAAAACTTGCACAATTTAAAACAGAAAACAATATCGACATCTGTATTGTAAATGGTGAAAACTCAGCAGTCGGTAACGGAATGTTACCTAATTCCTGTGGTCACATTTTTACAAGTGGTGCCGATTTTATAACAGGTGGAAATCATTCTCTTAAACGCCGAGAAATATTTGAATATCTCGATAGGACTGATAATGTAATTCGTCCTGCCAATTATGGCGATGGCGTTTGGGGTAAGGGTTACGGAATAATTGATAAGGGCGCTTATAAAGTGGGCGTCATCAATCTTCTTGGCAGAGTTTACCTTGAAGGTCACGCCGACCCTTTTGAAACCGCCGAAAATATAATTAAAGAATTAAAAGAAGAAACAAATATTATATTTGTTGATTTTCATGCCGAAGCAACTGCTGAGAAAAAGGCATTAGGATATTTTCTTGACGGAAAAGTCAGCGCAGTTTTCGGAACACATACTCACATTCAAACATCTGATGCTCAGATTATGACAAATGGAACAGGTTATATTACTGATTTGGGTATGACGGGTCCTGAAGAATCCGTGCTTGGTGTAAAAAAAGAAATTATAATAGAAAAATTCAGAAAAGGCTTTACAACAATGTTTGAAACCGCTGATACACCTGCATTTATGCAAGGTTGTGTATTTACAGTTGACCGTGATAGCGGAAAAACAGTTGAAATAGAACCAATAACAATAAGGTGACAATATGAAAAGGTATTTACCTGTCATTTCGCTTTTGCTTTGTTTGGCCTTGCTCTTTTCGGGGTGCAAGGGTGAAAAAGAGCCAGAAGAAACTGAACAGACCACAGAAACTACAACTGAATTAGTGCAGAATACGGGTATAGTTATAAAAGACGGTAAAATATCTTTGCCTTTTAACAAGACAGATGGTCTGAACCCTTATTTTGCAAAGAGTTATGAAAATTTATATCTTTGCAATCTTTTATATGAGCCTTTATTCTCGGTGGATAGCACCTATAATGCAAATCCTGTTTTGGCGCAGACTATAGTTGTCAATGGCACAACTGCAACTGTCACAATCAGAACGGATGCTGCTTGTCGTGGTTCAAGCCCAATTAATGCTTATGATGTTGAATATTCTTTTAATATGGCAAAGGCATCCTTTGCGTGGTTGGGAATGTTGTCAGGGGTAAACTCTGCAACTGCAATGAGCAATAATACAATTCAGTTCAATTTATCATTCAATGACCAATATATTGCCAATAAGCTCACATTCCCCGTTGTAAAAAGTGGTACAGCAGATGGGCAGTCGGCAGTACCAACAGGTAGTGGCGATTATTATTACATTCAAAACAATTTAAAAAATGTTGGCAATGCAGAGAAAAATATAAGTTTATTTGAAATTGACACAAATAAAAGTTCTGAAAATGCATTTAAAATAGGTAAAACAGATGTTTATTTCAATGACTTATCAAATTGCAATTATACAAGCGTGAACGGTGCTAATTATAGTGTTCAGCTTAATAATATGGTTTATCTTGGGCTCAATTCAAGCCGTGGTGCGTTGACAAAACAAGTGAGAAGTGCAATTGCGGCACAAATCAATGCAGAAGAAATTGCAATTTCTTCATATCAGGGACATGCAACACCAATCAAAATGCCTGTTAACCCTGAAAGTGCAATGAGCAAAGAGATTACACAAATTGATGTTAAGAGCAATAAAACTCTTGCAGAAAACATTCTCGATAGATGTGGATTTATCAATTATTCGGGCAAGGCAAAAACAAACGGTGCATATTTGCTCTCATTTACCTTGATTGTGAATAACGATAACCAATACAGAGTGGCTGCGGCTTATAATATTGCTGACAGTTTAAGAGAATGTGGATTTTTAATCACAGTTTTACCATTGAGTTTTGCTGATTATAACCAGAGAATTACAAGTGGTAATTTTGATATGTATATTGGCGAAATCAAACTTGATAGTTCAATGGATATTTCTCAATTCTTTGGCGATGGTGCTCAGGGTATGGGCATTGACAAAACCGAAAGAGTTGTAACTGAATATTATAAATTCAGAGCAGGCGAAATAACTGCTCAACAATATTTTGAAATTTTCAGCGAATATTATCCCTTTGTGCCTGTGTGTTTCAGAAAAGGCTATGCAGTATTTTCAGGGGATATAAATCCACAAACAAACCAATTCCCCAATAATATTTATTCGGGAATATAATGAGGTAAGAAAAAATGAAGTTCTCCGACGATATCAAATATATCAAGGGCGTTGGCGAAACCCGAGCAAATGGATTTCGCTCTCTTGGTGTGTCAACGGTCGGGGAACTTTTGCGTTTTTATCCCCGTGCTTATGAAGATTGGAGCAAAATTTTACCTATTTCTCAATGCGTAATCGGTGAAAATGTGTGCATAAAAGGAACATTAATTTTCCCTATGAAAAACGAGAGGGTCCGCGGGGGAATGCTCATTGCAAAAGGTACTATAACTGATGGTGATGACGCAGTTTCAATCACATTTTTCAATAATAAATATATTGATAAAATGCTCAAAACGGGCGAAGAATATCTCTTCTATGGCAAAATCACATTGGGCAAATTTGCAGCTCGTGAAATGGTTGCACCAATGTTTATAAAATCAACCGAAAGTGTTGAAGTTAGACCAATTTATCCACAGAATAAAAACATAACATCAAGACAAATTCAGTCAGCGGTTAAATTTGCACTTGAAAATATTGATGCAATACCTGATTATTTACCACAATATATTTTAGAGAAATTCAACTTGGTTTCTTTGGATACTGCAATCAGAAACATTCATTTTCCAAAGAATGACGAAGACCTGCAAAACGCGAGAAATCGTTTGATTTTTGATGAATTGTTCATTTTACAACTCAGTTTATTGACCTTGAAAAACGATAATTCAGTTGTAAAAACAGGCAATATCATCAATGAAGATTATAGTGATGAGTTTTTCTCGCTTTTACCATTCACACCCACAAATGCACAGAAAAAAGCCGTCAAAGAAGCAGTTTCTGATATGCAAAGCGGAAAACAAATGAACCGACTTTTGCAAGGTGATGTTGGTAGCGGTAAAACAGCAGTTGCAGCGGCGATTGTCTATTCAGTTGCAAAAAATGGATTGCAATCGGCTTTAATGGCACCCACAGAAGTGCTTGCAACTCAACATTTTGAAACTTTTAAAATGCTTTTCGACAATACAGGTATTCGTTGCGAGTTATTGACGGGTAGCACCAAAGCAAAAGAGAAAAAAGAAATAAAAGAACGACTTAAAAATGGTGAAATAGATTTAATTATTGGTACTCATGCACTTATTCAAGACGATGTAGAATTTAAAAATCTCGGGCTTGTTATTACTGACGAGCAACACCGTTTCGGCGTAAAACAGAGAACAGGACTTTGCTCAAAGGGCAACAATCCACATGTTTATGTTATGTCGGCAACACCAATTCCAAGAACATTAGCTCTTATTCTTTTCGGGGACTTGAATGTGTCAATTCTCGACGAGTTGCCACCGGGTAGACAGAAAATTGACACTTATGCTGTCAATTCTTCAAAGCGTGGGGGAATGTTTGAATTTATCCGTAAACATCTCGATGCAGGTTATCAAGGTTATATTGTTTGTCCATTAGTTGAAGAAAGTGAACTTGTGCAAGGGGTTTTATCCGTTGAAGAATATTTCAAAAAAGCACAAGTACCATTTAAGAATTATAGAATGGAACTTTTACACGGTAAGATGAGTCCCAAGAAAAAAGACGAAATAATGCTCAAATTCAAGAGTGGAGAAATACAACTTCTCATTTCAACCGTTGTTATTGAAGTTGGCGTTGATGTGCCAAATGCTGTGATTATGGTTATTGAAAATGCTGAGC
Source organism: Candidatus Fimenecus sp. (assembly GCA_045632525.1). Classification (GTDB taxonomy): domain Bacteria; phylum Bacillota; class Clostridia; order Oscillospirales; family Acutalibacteraceae; genus Fimenecus. Next base: position 9,146 of record JAZQWV010000037.1, on the reverse strand, counting down.
GTTTTGGACTTTCACAACTTCACCAGTTGCGTGGCCGAGTTGGTCGTGGCAAAGCAAAATCCACTTGCATACTTGTTACTGATGCAACAGGGAACGAAGCAACAGCTCGAATGAATATTATGTGCGAAACTACTGACGGATTTAAAATTGCCGACGAAGACTTGAAACTTCGTGGTCCCGGTGATTTCTTCGGCACTCGTCAGCATGGTTTGCCTAAACTTCGCATAGCGGATATTATGACCGACACAAAAATTCTTATGCAGACTCAAGAATTTGCAAAAGAGATTATGTCAACTGACCATAATTTCGAAAAGCAAGAGCATAAGCAGATTGGCAAACAGGTTGCAAAGAAGATTTACAGTTTGCAGGTTGCAAATACAGCAAACACAATTTAGGGGGATTGAATGATGTATATCTTAAAACCAATTCTTGAAAAAAACTGGGAAAACACAGGGAAAATGGACGCAAAGAGAATCGCATCACAAACAGAGCCCGAAGGACTTGTGAAAATTCTTGATATTCCATATATTGACGATGGTGAAAAAGCACATCTTCTTGATATTTATTATCCAGAAGGCACAACAGAAAAACTTCCTGTAATCATTGATATCCACGGTGGTGGATGGATGTATGGTTATAAAGAAATCAACAAGAATTTCTGCCTTAAATTAGCAGAAAAAGGTTTTTTAGTAGCATCAATTAACTATCGTCTTGCAGGTAATGTGTTTTTTGATGAGCAAATCAGAGATATTTTTGTTTCACTTAAATGGCTCAATGAAAATCTTAAAGACTATCCAGCTGATACAGACAATATCTTCCTTGCAGGTGACTCTGCGGGTGGTCATTTCTCTTGTGTTACTACTGCGGTTAATCTCAATAAAGATATGCAAGAAGATTTTGGCGTCCCATATTGCGGTTTTGATTTCAATGCAGTTGCAGCAATTTGCCCTGCAGTTGATTTGTTAAGCCCTAATTTGCTTATGAATGTGAATGTGCCAATTCTTTTAGGAGATAAATGGAGAAAGAGTAAATTCAAGAAATATCTTGATGTAAACCAAATCATTTCAAAAGATTTCCCTCCATTTTATGTGAATACAGCAAGAAACGATTTTCTTAAAAAGCAATGCTATAAATTAAAAGATATTCTTGAAAGAAATAACATTGAACATAAATTCCACGATTTTGACAAACCATTATCCCATGTTTTTAATGTAGTTGACCCATTCTCAAAATACGGAGACCAAGCAAACACAGAAATCGCTGAATTTTTCAAGGCAAGAATTAAAACAAAAACAAAATGATGTAGGGGCGATTCACGAATCGCCCGCAAAAAACAAACAGCTCTCAAAAAAATTGAGAGCTGTTATTTATTTTACTTCGCAATTATCGATAGCATAATCTATTAGAATGTTTATAAGTTCATTTCGAGAACGATTCGTTTCAATAGATAGTGTGTCAAGGCGACTGACGGTTTCTTCTTTGATTCTTATTGAAAAAGTTTTATATCCATCTTCACCTTTTAAAGATTTTTTATTAATGATGAGTTTTTCTTTCACTAAAATCACCTCACCATTATTATGCCTTGACTTATGTTATAAACATATGTTATAATTTATAACATAAGAATATGGAGGTGTGAAAAATGGATAAAACAACAAAAATATTAATTTATATTGCTTCTTTTATTTTATTGGGGCCAATCGGTTGTTTAATTGTGTTTTTAGTTTTCAAAATTACAAATATTGATGAAAAATTTGAAAAGAAGAAAATGTATGTAGAAATAAGAGATTTCACAAATAGTTTGGAATCTCTTTTAAATACTTTTTTCATTTTTAAAGATGCTTATCTTCAGTCGGATGGCGATATGATTTGTATGCATATTTCTAGCAATTATAATCATAGTGGTGATTACACCGATGTTTATATGGAAGTTAAGGTAACAGTAAATGATTGGTGGGAGCAAATGATGTGGCAAAATAAAACTGCTTTTGAGAATATGCAACAAATATTCGTGTTTGATGTTGAAAATAAAACTTTTACCAACAATCAAATTCATTTAGTGTCTGCAAGATATGACCAAGTGCCTTCGTATGAAGAAATCGTAAAGTCAATACACAATTTTTTAGATAAATATGAGGAAAACAATGCGGGAATAGCTTTTGAAAGAGAAAGCTACGGTGCAAATATAAAATTCGAAATAGAGAGGGAAGAGCAAAATGAAATGCAGTAATTGTCAAAGTATATATGAAGGCGTTTTCTGTCCAAAATGCGGAACAAAAAATATTGATGAAAAACAAGCGGTTAATTTTAGTAAATTCAATTGTATTTTAGCAAGCAATAACGAAAAAATTCAAGCTATATTAGGAAGTGGAGTTGGACATACTTTTTTAGCAACAGGAGAACTAAAAAAAGGTTTTGCAATTCTTTCCGACAAAAGAATTTATTTCAAAGGTAAATGCTTTATAAAAAAAGGTGGCATCTATTTACTTCAACGAGAAGAACGAGTGGTAGATGTTAAAGACGTAACCGGAACAGGTTTCATTTACAACAATCCTCTTTGGATGATTGTTTTGGGTGTTGCTTTGATAGCAATTGCGATACTTTTAATAAATTTGGTAGGGAATGGAATAATACACCCTATTTTAGTTGTATTATCTACGATTCTCATACCCGTCGGAATATTACTGTGTTTTATGTACAATGAATGCAAAACTACTATTTTTCAAATAAGTTTTGCTGGGGGAACTATAGGATTTAATACATTTTATGTGCCAAAGTACGAAGCTGAACTTTTTCAAAAAAGAATTCGTGAAATTAAGGACTCAATTGAAGAAGGAAAAATAGTTGTATCAGAAAAAACACAAAATAGTGTTCCAGAGGAATTAAAAAGATATAAAGAACTGCTCGATAGTGGAGTGATTAACCAAGAAGAATTTGATGCAAAGAAAAAACAACTTTTAGGTTTATAAATAATAAGTTTGTGTAATATGAAAGTACCTCCCGATTTTTGTTGTCGGAAGGTACTTTTTATATCTCTTCATTTTTTAAAATTCTATCAGGAATTTCATTCATACAAAATTCAAGCATTTCTTCTGTGATTACATCGGGTAATTTCTTGAACTTTTCATTAATTCTTGTGTGACGATATTCTAAATCGTGAGCGTCAGTTGCAATAAGCTTTGCGATTTTTCTTCTTACCATATCAATTGCCATTCCCTGTGGCTCTCGGCCGTTGCTACCTGTCAGGCTATCAATATTCACCTGAAAAATAACATCACGGTCAATAAGCTCATCAATAATATGAAAATTGCGATGAAGTTCAACATATCTTTCGGGGTGAGCAACAATTGGTGTATAGCCACGAGAAATAAGTTCATCAATCCACAAAGGAACACGATTTACATCAAAAGGACCTAAAGGGAATTCGCAAAGCATATATCGTGAATGATTGATTGTAAGTGCGTCTAAGTTTTCTGCATCAAAAATTTCGTCAGAAAGGAAAAGCTCTGCACCTGAAAAGACTAAAAGGTCAATATTTTCTTTTTCGAGAATATGACGAAGAGTTTTAACTTTTTGATTTCGTTCATAGACAAAGTCATCAAGTTTGTTATATTTGAAAAAATGTGGTGTAACGGCTATGGCTGTGCACCCGTTCTTATAAGCATCAATGCACATCTGCACGCAAGTATCAATGTCTTCTGCACCGTCATCAATATCAAAAAGTATATGATTATGAATGTCTATCATACTTGTTCTTCCTTTGCTTCGGGTTTTGCACCCAAAAGTTCATCTTCTTCTACCTTGTGGAACACATGGATAATTCCTTCATCGTTAAGCATCTTAACCATAACAATTGTAATCGGAAGAAGGAAAAGACCTATAAAGCCAAAAATTCTTGAACCGATATACATTGCCATAATTGTTGTGAATGGTGGGATACCCAATTGTGCAGCAACAAGTTTTGGCTCAATAATCTGTCTGATAACTGTTATGCAGACATACATAACGATTATTCCAATTGCCATTGGAATATTTCCTGTAAAAAGGGAATATGCTGCCCAAGGGATAAGCACAGTTCCTGTTCCAAGAACGGGAACAATATCAATGAGAGCCACAATGCCTGCGATTATGAAAATATAGCCACCGTTATAAACGCCTAAAAGTTGAAGCACGAAAAGTCCGAGAGAGAGTTCTGTGAAGGTGATTGTAATAATAAGTGCATAAGCCTTTGCCATTTTGCCGAGAGCAGGGAATAAAAGATGCTTTGCTCTCACAACTTTTTCTCTTGTATCAGGCTTGAAAAAGCTAAGAATTACTTTTTTAACTGTTTTGAAGTCAGATGCCATAAAGCAACAAGCAATAACAGCAATAACAATTGAAACAATAGTTGTTGGAATTTGTTTTGCAGTGTCAAGAATTCCTAAAAGTGGTGTTGCAAGACTTGAAATATCAAAACTTGTTGTTGGTGCACTCTGGCTATTTGAAGAGTTTAAAAACTCGTTGAGTTTTTCGCTTATGAATGAAGTGATTGTACTTTCAGCCTTGTCAGGCAAAAATGAAAGTCCATCTCGAAGAGCGAGTTCAATTTTTATAAGAAGAGATGGAATATCTTCTAACTGAATCATAATATATTGGAAAAAGCCTTTAAGTTCTGTGCCAATCCAAACGAAAATCATACCAATTCCAAAAAGAATTGCAAGTGAACAGATAAGAACCATAAAAACGGAAACAATTCCACGCTTTAATGGTGTTTTATTGCAAATGGAATTGATGGGTTTTTGTAAAATCATTGCAACAAGCACTGCAACAATGAATGGCAAGAACAAACCAAATGCGTATTTGAAAAATGCATAGAACAATGTGAGAACAATTGCGCCATACAAAACGCTAATTATAAAATTCTTTTTCTTTTCAATTCCTGTCATAAAGAACTCTCCAAAAAATAGTTATTAATAATATAATAAACCATTTTAAAGCAATATACAATTAAAAACTGTGAAAAATATGTAAATTTTTCTAAAAATTATCGAAAAAATTTTTTAAATATATTGTATATTACCCCTTTATTCTCTAAGGGATTTGTGATAGAATATTTAAAAGTATTTTTAAAATGCTTGACTATAACCTTTTTTACTGAAAGTTTTCACAGTAAGGACGTGAATTTTAGAATGTATGTTGCAGTAATGGGATACGGTACAGTTGGTTCTGGTGTGGTTGAAGTTCTCACCAAAAATCACGATAGTATCGTTAAAAGAAGCACACAAAATGAAATGGAAGTTAAATATATCCTTGATTTGAGAGATTTCCCAGGAGACCCTCACGAAAGTAAAATGATTAAGGATTTTAATATTATTCTTAACGATGATGATGTTAAGATTGTTGTTGAAACAATGGGTGGACTTCACCCGGCTTACGAGTTCGTTTCATCTTGTCTTAAAGCAGGTAAGAGCGTTGTAACATCAAACAAAGAACTTGTTGCAGCAAAGGGCTATGAACTTTTACAGTTTGCCGCTGAAAACAATGTAAACTTCTTGTTTGAAGCATCAGTTGGTGGTGGTATTCCAATTATCAGACCAATTTCACAATGCCTTGCAGCAAATGAGATTGATGAAATCGCAGGTATCTTAAATGGTACAACGAACTTCATTCTTACAATGATGATTGAGAAGAATATGAGTTTTGAAGATGCGCTCAAACTTGCTCAGGATAATGGCTATGCAGAAAAAGACCCAACAGCAGACGTCGAAGGTCATGATGCTTGCAGAAAAATCTGCATTCTTGCATCTCTCTGCTTTGGCAAACATGTTTACCCTGACGCAGTTTATACAGAAGGCATTACAAAAATCACTCTTGATGATGTTGCTTATATCGGTGCATTCGGTGGCGTAATCAAACTTCTTGGTAGAGCTAAGAAAATGGATGACGGAAAGATTTTTGCAATTGTTTCTCCTGCAATTGTTATGGACGGCAGTCAGTTGGCATCAGTTAACGATGTTTTTAATGCAATTCTTGTTCGTGGTGATGCAACAGGTGATGTTGTGTTCTATGGTAAAGGTGCAGGCAAACTTCCAACAGCATCTGCAGTTGTGGCAGACGTTATTGACTGTGCAAGAAATATGGGAAGAAAGAAACCACTTGGCTGGGGCGAAGCAGAAGAGAATTATGTTGTTGATTATAAATCTGCAACAAATCCGCTTTACATCCGTGCTGAAGTTACAGATAAAGCAAACGCATTGCAAGATGTTGTTGCAACAATCGGTAAAGTTCAGGTTCTTGAATTTTCAGGTTGCAAATCTAATGAATTAGCATTTGTAACAAGTGCTATGACAGAAAAAGAATTGACAGAAAAACTTAACAGCATTTCTTCAATCAGCATAAAATCTCTTATTAGAGTTACTGATTATTAATTAAATAGTATTTATTCCATTTAGGAGGCAATATATGGGACTTATAGTTCAGAAATTCGGTGGTTCAAGTGTTCGTGACGCCGAAAGAGTTATGAATGTTGCCCAGATTGTTACTGATACTTACCGTGCAGGTAATGATGTAGTTGTTGTAGTATCAGCACAGGGTGACACAACTGATGATTTAATCGAAAAGGCTTATGAAATAAATTCTAAGCCATCAAAAAGAGAAATGGATATGCTTATGGCATCAGGCGAGCAGATTTCAATTGCACTTCTTGCAATGGCTTGTGAAAAATTAGGTTGCCCTGCAGTTTCTCTTCTTGGTTGGCAAGCAGGCTTCAACACAAGCTCTGCTTATGGTACAGCTCGTATCAAGAATGTTAAAACAGACAGACTTCGTTCTGAAATCGACCGTCATAACATCGTTGTTGTGGCAGGTTTCCAGGGACTTAACAAATATGACGACTTAACAACTCTTGGCCGTGGTGGTAGTGACACAAGCGCAGTTGCAATCGCAGCAGCACTTCGTGCAGACCGTTGCCAGATTTTCACAGACGTTGAAGGCGTTTATACAGCTGACCCAAGAAAAGTTGAAAACGCAAAGAAGCTTCAAGAAATTACATATGATGAAATGCTTGAGCTTGCTACTCTTGGTGCACAGGTGCTTAATAACCGTTCAGTAGAAATGGCTAAAAAATATAATGTTGAGTTAGAAGTTCTCTCAAGTCTTAAGAGAGTTCCAGGTACAATTGTTAAGGAGGTTACCAAAATGGAAAAAATGCTTATTAGAGGTGTTACAAAAGATACAGATGTAGCACGTATTTCAGTTACAAAAATCCCAAACACTCCAGGTGTTGCTTTTAAACTTTTTGATGTTCTTGCAAAAAATAAAATCAATGTTGATATTATTTTACAGTCAGTTGGTCGTGACAATACAAAAGATATCACATTCACAGTTTCAAAGGGTAATGCAGATGAAACAGTTGAATGCGTAAAGAAAGTGTTTGATATTGAAGATGATGATATCATCTGCGATACATCAGTTGCAAAAATCTCAATCGTTGGTGCAGGTATGGAATCACACCCAGGTACAGCATCAAAGATGTTTGAAGCTCTTTATGAAAGAGACATCAATATCGATATGATTGCTACAAGTGAAATCAAGATTTCAGTTCTTATTGATGTTGAAGATGCAGACCGTGCAGTTAGCGCAATTCACAAGGCATTCTTCCCAGCTGAATAATGGTTTTGACGGATAAAATTTCTCTATTCCGTACCAAAATCCTTGTCAATACACTGAAATAAAAAAACAAAGAATTTGCAAAAAAAGGAGATATAAAAATGATAACAGATAACAAGTTTGCAAAAGAAGGACTTACCTTTGACGATGTGCTCTTAATTCCTGCTGAAAGTAATGTTCTTCCTAGTGATGTTGATATTTCAACACAGCTTACAAAAAATATTAAGTTAAACACACCGGTTCTTACAGCAGCGATGGATACTGTTACTGAAAGTAATATGGCTATCGCAATTGCTCGTGAAGGTGGTATCGGTATCATTCACAAAAATATGTCAATTGAAGCTCAAAAGGCTCAGGTTGACAAGGTTAAGAGAAGCGAAAATGGTGTTATCAATAATCCATTCTTCTTATCTCCTGAAAATACAGTTCAAGAAGCAGATAATCTTATGCACCGTTATAAAATTTCCGGTGTTCCTATTTGTGACGAAAACGGCAAGCTTGTTGGTATTCTCACAAACCGTGATATGAGATTTATTGCTGATTATAGTGGCAAAATTAAAGAATATATGACAAGTGAAGGTCTTGTTACTGCTCCTGTTGGCACAAGCCACGACGAAGCAAAACAAATTCTTATGAGACACAAAATCGAAAAACTTCCATTAGTTGACGAAGCTGGTTTCCTTAAGGGCCTTATCACAATTAAAGATATTGAAAAAGCAGTTAAATATCCAAACTCAGCTCGTGACTCAATGGGTCGTCTTCTTTGCGGTGCCGCTGTTGGTGCAACTGCAGACGTGCTTGATAGAGTTGCTGCTCTTGTTGAAGCAGGCGTTGACCTTATCACACTTGACTCTGCACATGGTCATAGTAAGGGTATTATTGATGCTGTAGCTAAGGTAAAGGCTGCATATCCTAACCTTTCACTTATCGGTGGTAACATTGCAACTGCTGAAGCAACAAAAGCTCTTATTGATGCAGGTGCAGACTGCGTTAAGGTTGGTATCGGACCTGGCTCAATTTGTACAACTCGTGTTGTTGCAGGTATCGGTGTTCCACAGATTACAGCAGTTTATGATTCAGCAAACGAAGCTGCAAAGCATGGTATCACAGTTATCGCTGACGGTGGTATCAAATATTCAGGTGAAATCGTAAAAGCAATTGCTGCAGGTGCTTCAGCTATCATGGTTGGTTCACTTGTTGCAGGTTGTGAAGAATCACCAGGTGAAAGCGAAATCTATCAAGGTCGTCAGTTCAAGGTTTATCGTGGTATGGGTAGTATCGCAGCTATGAACAATGGTTCAAAAGACAGATACTTCCAGGCTAACAACAAGAAGCTTGTTCCAGAAGGCGTTGAAGGTCGTGTTCCTTACAAGGGACTTCTTTCAGACACAATTTATCAGCTTATGGGTGGTCTTAAAGCTGGTATGGGTTACTGTGGTTGCGCAACAATCGAAGAACTCAAAACAAAGACTCAGTTTATCAGAATCACAAACGCAGGT
>JAZQWV010000036.1:0-6279 GCA_045632525.1 Candidatus Fimenecus sp. | reverse complement strand
TGAATTGCGGAAAATGTTGCGATAGAGCATACAACTATGGCAGTAGATTTCAATTCCGCAAAGGATATTGTCAAAGGCAGCAGGAACAGCAGAAGCCCTGTTACTTTGTTCATCATTGTATGCAGGGAAATAAATTGTTTTTTACAGACATATCCCCATATCATATTGCCGATTTTGATCATTGCAATCATACCGCTCCAAATCCAAAACCACCCCGGAAGATGAATTGCCGGTAACAGTCTGATCATAGATACCACTACAAAAACGAGGTCGGCAATCGTGTCCAGTTGGCTTCCAAACTGACTGGTGCTGTTTGTTTTTCTGGCAACGGCGCCGTCTATCATATCACTAAAACCGCAGAAGAGATATATGATATAAAACTCTACTGAAAAGGTTGGGAAGAACAACAATAAAATACTGCCGAAAATACGACAACTGGTAATTATATTTGCAATATGCGTCCTCATCTGTTCAACTCCAAATTCTTATTTGTTAAAACAATTATACTACCCCCACACAACAAAAAGCAACAGAAAATACTGTTGCTCTTGAAGTTATAGTTTGACAAATTGGAGCTTATTATATTTTTAATTCTTCCTTAAATAGTAGCACTTACTCCTAAAATCACCATCAAGACTGCTACCGAATTCTTTTTGAACTTTCCAATTTTCAAGAAGTTTTTCAATAGGTGGGTTTGCACCATTTTTGAATGTATGAACTATTAAAATTGCTTCGTTTTCAGTCTGGCGAAGAACAATCTGATAACCCTCGGGGTCGTTGTAATCTTCCACATTACATTCAATAACACTTGTGAAACCATTTTTTATAATATGCTTGATTTCGTCGTAGAATTTGACACAGTCAAGTGCTATCTGCCAGTTTTCCTCGGGCAAATCAAAGATTTCACCACTGATGCAAAGACGACCTAAAAAGCCTGAAATAAGTGAGTAATATGTTCTGTGTACATCATCTTTTGCACGAAGAACTGCCCAAATCTGACTTTGGCTCGGCTTAATCATTCTCTGTACATTGGCTGCGATAATAGGAATGCTTGTGCATTCGTGAGCATCGGAGAAGCTTGCCTGTGAACATAATTCCATTGTGGAGGGCTCAAGTCTGTGACCACCACTTGCACAGTTTTCAATTACCAAATCAGGCAACTGCTCTTTAATTCGTTTAAGATAACGCTGGCTTGCAAGCACATACTGGCGAAGACCCTCACCAAGACTTTCTGCACCATCACACCCTACGCCGATATTTTCATTGTAATCTATTTTAAGATATCCGTAACCACTGTCACGAAGCAATTTTATTACCTTTTCATCAAGATAATTTACACACCACTCATCACGCAAATCAAGGAATCGGTGACCTGCAACATTGAGAGGTGTACCCATACGGGATAAAAGGTGGTCGGTTTCATTATAAATCTGTGATAATGGTGCAACATTCTCCATTTCAAACCATATTCCGGGAATGAGTCCGTATGATTTAATCATATCGTTAACTTCTTTAAGACCATTTGGGAATAACTTTTTACTCACATTCCAATCACCGATAGTTTCCCACCAGTTTTTGTCCTCTTCCTTATACCAACCACTGTCCATTACAAGGTATTTAACACCACTGCCTTGTAATTTCTTTGCAGTTTTCTCAAGATTTTCGATTGTTGGATTACCCCATGATGTGCAGTATTCATTGAAAATCACGGGTAAATCCGCGTCAACAGGGGAAATATCAGGGTTTTGTGCTTTTACAAGCATATCGCAAACTTTAAGAAGTGAATCACCAACTGCCACAACTGCCTTTGGAGTAGTGAAGCTTTCATTTGGTTTAATTTCCTTGCACCAATGACCGTAATCAAAGTCGGCAAGACCACCGAGTAATGTCAAAGGCTCTTTATGACGGAAAAGTTCTATTTGCCAACTTGATGGAATATAAAGTTGAACACCAATAAATTCGTTCTTCTCACTGTTTTCTATTGCAACAAAAGGAAACCATTTACGAACAGGCATTGAGCCAACCTGACCGAACTTTTCAATTCTTATACCATGCCCACTCCATGAACGTTCCATATTAAGCTCTGTGAGCTTCTGACTCAACATTTTACCCTCTGCACTCCAGAACGATGTTGCTCTGTGAAGAGTATCCGCATCAATATCGGTAATTGCAAAGGATGAAATCATATCAAGTGTAATTGTTTTATTACTATTGTTTTCAAAAACCGTATAACACTCATACACATCACCTTTTTTAATGTGATATGCTGTAATTTTATATCCGTCAGCCGATTCATATACATTCTTCTCATCATCGGCAGAAACAAGTTTGCATTTCCAGAAGCTTTCACTGTCTGCCATTGAAATACCGTTTATAAAGTGACCACCAAATTCGTCGTCTCTTACCTTAAATTGAACACTAAAATTCATTGTATTCATCCTCACAAATTCTTATTTGTCGAGATAATTATACCACTCGTACAAAACAAAAAGCAACAGTTTTAATTCCTGTTGCTCTTGAAGTTTTAGTTCGATAAATGGAAATTTATTTACTTGGGTCCACTATCTGTAATAATATAAAACCCTTCTTGAATTGCAGAAAGAGTTGCGACAGAGCATACAACTATGGCAATGTAATTCAATTCAAAAAAAGGTATTGTCAAAGGCAATAAGAACAGAAGGAGTCCTGTTACTTTGTTCATAATCGTATGTAAGGACATGAACTGTTTTTTAGAAACATATCCCCATATGATGTTGCTGATTTTGATAACCGAACTTTTGCGAAAATTAACACAAGACCCTGCGCCGCTGTCCGTACCTGTTTTTGCACAGAGATTTTGTGTGCCCCACCCCCACGGGGTGAAATTTTCACCCATATCGCAAAATGGGTAAAAAATATTTCCACCGTGTACATTTTTTTCGCCTGATTTTACGATTTCCGAAAAACATTTCCAACGGTGTACTTTTTATGTTAAATGCGTCGTAACGCATCTTATTTTCAGTTTTAATAGGAATAGGCTTTTAAGTTTTGTTACAGATAAATCATCTGTGAGTTGTGTGATAGCCTTGCTGACAAGGTTTCAATCACGTGTCGGTCTGCCTTCATTTCATTCCACAAAGGCAAATCCCTGTTTGAAATTAAAATTAAACTACGCTCGTTACTGAGCTTCATTATTGCCTTGTAGAAGAGTAACAGCTCTTCTTCTGTTGGTGTTGTGTAAAACAACTCATCAATCACCACAAGGTCGCTTTCAACTAAATAACGCCAAGGGTGTGATTTTTTGCTTGAGCATTTAATCAATTCTTCAAAGGTAACATAAACAACCATTGCACCTTTCTCAATTGCCTCAAGCGAAATGTCAACTGCAAGACTTGTCTTGCCTCTGCAACATTTACCGATAATTATAATATTCTGATGCTCGGTTTTGAAATCGAAATTCTTAATCCTGTCAAGTTGCCACTGTAGTCCCGACGATATGTAATTGTAATCATAGTGTCGGTCAGGTAGGCGACTTCTTTTTGTGTATTTCTTTGCCCTTGCTTTCAGTCGCATATCCATTTCTTGTTGCAACACATCCTGCAGATAATCAAGGTTAGAAACACGCTCATCCGTTAAATCAACCTCACCGTTGCCAAGATGAGTAAGACCCAATTCCTTTGCCATCATCATTACATCAAAAATCTCTGCCATTGAATGCCTCCTGTATCTCACGACTTCGTTTTAAGTAGTTTGATTTTGCGTAGTTACCCGTGCAATCGTAAAATGAGTCCTTGCCATACTTGTAAATCAAGAACGATAACAATTCCAATGTTGTACATTCACAAGTATTGATGCAATACTCAAACGCTGAATTCATTTGACCTTCCGTGTAAAAAACAGATGCCTTTTTCAGTAGTTGCAACTGCTTGTGTATGTATCTCGGTCGCATGATTTTCAACTGTGCAATAAACTCAATTGCAAGTGGGTTGTCCTTGTAAAACCGAAGCATGTCCGTTTCGATTTTATGGTGTGGAACTCTGTCTTTCGGTAGTTTTATAGTCCTACCAACCTCATTACAAAGGGCGTGCTTGCAAATCAAATCACTTGTAAGTGCTACATAGAAAAGCAAAGTGTCCTCTTGTAATTCAACACGAATTCTTTCACCATCGTTAAGGTTTTCCTGTGGCATCTCATAACGATTATCACGGAATTCAACGAACCCTGCGTGCATTGTAAGGACCTGAACGAGTGGCTTTTCTTGAAACCGAACCTTAACAAGAGCCTTGTTGTCAATGGGGAACAATTCCTTTGGTGTACGTTTGGTGTACTCATTCACAATGTTGTTACCCGTGGTGTCAAGCCAATTGAGAGCATCACAGTTAAGCCTGTCAATTCCGTAGTAAGTCCTACCATCAAGGAACCCTCGTTTGACCACATTCACCGTGTTTTCAACTCTGCCTTTGGTGTTGGGGTCGTGTCCTTTGCAAATGAAAAGGGAGTAGCCAACATCCTTGACAAATTCATCAAATTCTTTCACGAGAATGACGTTGCCGTAGCTTTCAGCAACAACGAAAACCTTGTCTTGGTCATACATAATCACCTGTGGTCGTCCACCGAAATACTTGAAGGCATATTTGTGTGCCTCAATAGCGGTTTTAGCGGTGAAAGGCTTCGGTGAAAAGTACACGAATTTCATTCGACTGTACGAAAGCACCATGCAGAAGAAATATACCTTAGTTTCCTTGCCGTACATGTTTCTCATTCTGTACTCACCAAAATCAACCTGTGCCTCATAGCCCGGTGGTTGGTCATCACGTATACAACGGATGCGTTTCGGTTGACTTAAACCCGCCTGAACTCGCAGTTTTTTCACATACCGGTTGAATGTGGAATAGGTAGCATCAAAGTCAGAAAACTCCTCTCGCAACTGCGTCATCAAATTGGTGTTGGTGATAGTAGGACAAGCCTTAATCAGCTCAATGATGTATTGCCGATAATTGTCCAAGTCATACACCGTGCCACGCATAGCCTTGTAGAAATCCTCTTCCGTCTTCCGCCACCAGTTCCGAACCACCGACGCAGGTATGTGCAACCGCCGACCCGTCTCCGCCATGGTCAACCCATCATTCTTACACTCCTGTATCTGCCGATACTGTTCTGATGTAATCATCATTACCTCCTATTTAATCGTAAATTTGCGTAAATTTAAGTGTTGTTTCATAAAACTTGCTTCATAGATTTTTACGCCCAAACCGATTACCTATCCTCCTTTCATCGGTAGGGATATTGTAACTCTCACAGGAAAATAAAGCAAGAAGGTATAAATTGTGACTTTTTTACATATGTTGTGACTAAATTGTATGCTGTGTGACGAGAAACACAATATATTGTGTGTGCTTGCTATTGACTGATACATAAAAAGTTCGTATAATATGGACAAAAAGTAAACAAATATCAGTATTTTAAAACTTTTCATCACAAAATAACAGCAAGATACGATTTGTATATTGAAAGAAAAGGAGCGATAATATGAAAAATAATGAAGAAAAACTGGGGTATTTGCAGTTGATTCAAGAACCGATAAATCGAATGTCTACAATATCTGCAATTTTCAAAGGATTTGCTGCAACGATAGTTGCAGGAGTTGCAACTATCGCATATAACGAAGTGCATTTAGTCATTTTGGGTCTATCGTTTTTGCCTGTATTCGCATTTGCAGTCATTGATGTTTATTATCTTATTCGTGAAAAAGAATTTAGATATTTGTATGAGCAAGTTGCTAAAGATAAACATGATATAAATTATTCTATGAACTTAACAGATGAAGAAAAGAAAAAAGCGAATATAACCATATGTGCTTGTATAAAATCTCCATCGATATGGCTGTTTTATCCACTGTTGATTATCATTTTAATTGTTGTTTTTATTTTAAAGTGTTGTTGTGTTGCTTAAAGGAGAAAAATATGGGAAGAAAAATTTTTGTATCATATAAATTTAGAGATGTTGATGTTGAGAAACTTTCAAGCGTAGTTGGTTCAACTTGGCCGTGCGATTATGTTACATATATTCAAGAAAACATTATCAATCAGTCAAGTGACAATATTTATAAAGGTGAAAAAACCGGTGAAGATTTATCAGATAAAAGTGAAGATTATATTTGGGAGCACCTAAAAGATAAAATATATGATAGTACTGTAACTATAGTTTTGGTATCGCCAAATATGAAAGAATTCAATAAATGGGAATCAAGTCAGTGGATTCCTTGGGAAATTGCCTATTCAGTTCGTAAAACAACAAGAG
>JAZQWV010000035.1:0-36510 GCA_045632525.1 Candidatus Fimenecus sp. | reverse complement strand
TTGAGCTGCGGCTCCATGTCTTAACAACGAGTTTCTCGCCGTTTGCATTCATTGTAAGAACCTTTTTCATAAGGCTAGCTTCTACATAAGGTCCTTTTTTAGTACTTCTACTCATTTTATGACAGCTCCTTTCCCTTATTTGCCGTTACGACGCTTTACGATAAGCTTGTCGGAACTCTTCTTCTTGTTTCTTGTCTTGTAACCAAGAGCTGGTTTACCCCATGGTGTGCAAGGACCTGGACGACCGATTGGTGACTTACCTTCACCACCACCGTGAGGGTGGTCGTTAGGGTTCATAACAGAACCACGAACTGTTGGACGGATGCCCATGTGACGTGTACGACCTGCTTTACCGATTTTAACATTTTCGTGGTCAGCGTTACCAACTGTACCAACTGTTGCCATACATGTTGCAGGAACGTTTCTAAGTTCACCTGATGGGAGTCTGAGAAGTGCGTAAATGCCTTCTTTAGCCATAAGCTGAGCTGCATTACCAGCTGCTCTTGCTAACTGACCGCCTCTACCTGGGTAAAGTTCAACGTTGTGTACGAATGTACCTGTTGGGATGTTTGTAAGAGGAAGTGCGTTACCTGGTTTGATATCAGCGTCAGCACCTGCTGAAACTACATCGCCAACTTTAAGACCAACTGGAGCGAGAATGTATCTCTTCTCACCGTCTTCATACTGAACAAGTGCAATATGAGCTGAACGGTTTGGGTCATATTCAAGTGTTAATACTGTTGCAGCGCCCATCTTATCTCTCTTGAAGTCGATAATACGGTACTTTCTGCGGTTGCCGCCACCGTGATGACGAACTGTAATTCTTCCGTAGCTGTTACGGCCTGAGTGCTTTTTGAGAGGAGCGAGAAGACTTCTCTCAGGAGCTACCTTTGAAAGCTCGGAATAATCTGTAACCGACATGTTACGTCTAGCATTTGTAGTCGGTTTATAGACTTTAATCGACATTTCTTTCATCTCCTTTGTTTATTGTTTATATGGAGTGGCTCGAGAGCCTGTCAGGAAGCTTTGCGGAGTATGTCGAAACTCCATACCTTACCGCCTGACCTCAAAATCATTACATCATTCCGTCAAAGAACTCGATTGTCTTTGAATCTGCTGTCAATGTTACGATAGCCTTTTTCCAAGAAGCTTTGTAGCCTTCAAATCTGCCGTAGCGTCTGAGCTGACCACGAACGTTCATTGTGTTAACTTTTTCAACTTTTACGCCGAAAAGTGTTTCAACAGCTTTTTTGATGTCAACCTTAGTTGCATCTTTAGCAACTTTGAATGTGTATTTCTTTTCTGCAGTACCCATCATTGACTCTTCTGTAATAACGGGAGCGAGGATAATTTCCTGTGCAAGTTTCATTATGCGTAAACCTCCTCAATTTTTGCAACTGCATCCTTAACAACTACCATTGAGTCGCAGTTAAGAATGTCATAAACGTTAAGTGTGTTTACGAGAGTAACTTTAACACCTTCGATGTTTCTAGCACTCTTATAAACTACGTCGTTTTTCTCTGGAAGAACGATAAGAGTTTTCTTTGCTGCTTTAACAGCACCAAGAACTGTTGCCATTTCTTTTGTTTTGATAGCATCCATATCGAATGAATCAAGAACAATCATTTCATCAGCTGCAACCTTTGCAGAGAGAGCTGACTTCATAGCAAGTCTTCTTACCTTCTTGTTGATTGAGAATCCGTAAGCACGTGGCTTAGGACCAAATGTGATACCACCATGTGTCCATTGTGGAGCTCTTGTTGAACCCTGACGAGCTCTACCTGTTCCCTTTTGTCTCCATGGTTTTTTACCGCCACCAGACACCTCTGCACGAGTGAGAGTTGACTGTGTACCCTGACGCTGATGTGCAAGGTAATTAACTACTACAAGGTGCATAGCTGACTTGTTTGGCTCGATAGCGAAAACGCCGTCGTTGAGCTCGATGTCAGAAACTTTCTTGCCCTTTGTATTTACTACTGCTAATTTAGCCATTACTTAACTCTCCTCTCTTACTTTGATTTAACTGTGTCTGCGATAACTACGATACCGTTCTTAGGACCTGGAATAGCGCCCTTAATAGCGATAAGGTTGTTTTCAACATCTACCTTAACAATGTCAAGGTTCTGAACTGTAACTTTTTCTGTACCAAGGTGACCAGCCATTTTCTTGCCTTTGAAGATACGAGCTGGGTCGATAACGCCGAGTGAACCACCGTGACGGTGAACAGGGCCTGTACCGTGTGTTTCTTTAAGACGTGAGAAGTTCCAACGCTTAATTACACCTGCTGTACCCTTACCTTTGCTTGTTCCTACAACATCAACTCTGTCGCCTGCTGCGAAGATGTCTGCTTTAAGAACGTCACCTACGTTAACGTCTGCAATGTTCTCGAGTCTGAACTCTTTGAGAACTTTCTTTGGAGCAACGTCAGCCTTCTTGAAGTGACCAGCCATTGGCTTGTTCACTCTCTGAACCTTAACGTCGCCGAAGCCAACCTGAATTGCTTCGTAACCATCGTTTTCGATAGTTTTCTTTTGCACTACTGTGCAAGGACCAGCTTCAACAACTGTAACAGGAATTACTTTACCGTTTTCGTCGAAAAGCTGTGTCATACCGATTTTTTTACCGATAAGACCTTTTTTCATGTTTATTTCCTCCTTTGGTTATTGGTCGGTATTCACCGACTTGACCTTGCTTGGTGTCTTGTTCTTAAAGATTAAAGTTTAATCTCGATATCAACACCAGCAGGAAGCTCAAGACTTGTAAGAGCTTCAACAGTTTTGTTTGAAGGTCTTAAAATGTCGATAAGCCTTTTGTGTGTTCTTTGTTCAAACTGTTCACGGCTGTCCTTGTACTTATGAACAGCGCGAAGGATTGTAACAACTTCCTTCTCTGTTGGGAGTGGAACTGGACCTGAAACCTGAGCACCTGTACGTTTTGCTGTTTCAACAATCTTTTCAGCTGCCTTGTCTACGAGGTCATGGTCATAACCCTTAAGTCTGATTCTGATTTTCTTACCTTTTGTTGCTGCCATTTTGGTTTCCTCCTAATTTTCTGGGCACGTTATTTTACTTGCAACCTAGCCGGGTGTTTCAACCCTGCCATTTTTAAAACCGAAAAATCGGTTCTGATTTTTCGGACGGCGTAAAACAACGCAGAATGCTCCCTGCAAGTACCGTTAGAGCGCAGTTGGGTTTACGCTTTAAGGTTTTGAAAGCATTATTGGTCGCCCGATTTAAAATCAGACATACTCCATGGTAATTCCCTGCATCAGCGTGCAGCCACCTACCACTTCATCGCATATCGCACTATGTAAAAATGGGCATAATTCGCCCTTCTCCACGCGTGCCCTAGAATTGTAACATATAATTTGTGAAAATGCAATAACTTTTTGAAAAAAACTTTGTTAAAATCGCAGAAAATTTTTTAGCATAATTTCCGCCACAATATATTGTGTTTTTGATAAAAATACACCACAAAAACAAATATAAATCAGGCAGCAAAATCCCCTATATATAATAGGTATAGCAAAAAAGTGTAAAATTAAGCTATTTTGTTCGAAAAATTAGGGTTTGTAGAATAAAAAAGAATAATGAATATTGAATAAAGAATAAATTCGGGTCTGCGACGCCAATTATAGATGCAACTAATTGAGTGTGTAGTAGGGGGCGGGTCTCTGTGCCCTCCCGCAAGTTAACATATAAATTACGGGCGAGCACGGAGACTCGCCCCTACATTGTTTGATAGTCGATTTTAAAAGATGTAAGAACTAAAAGAGTTCGATAAATTCAAATTTACCAAAAAAATAAACGGCAGATTTTCTCCTGCCGTTTATAGAATATTATATTTTATTTTTTCTTTTTCTTTAATGTGATAGTTATCCCTGTTGTGACCGCACCAACTGCCACAACTGCTACAACGGCAATTATTATTGGTGTTGTGTTATTTTTATCACCATCTGCTCCAGTTGTTTCTGTGTTATTACCATCAACAGCTATATTGGCTTCTGTTCCTTTTAAACTTTCACTTTCAAGAACAGTTGAAGTCACCGTTGTTTCTGTTGTGCTTTCGGTTATGTCTTCCTTAACTACTAGCTTTTCTGTCTTTGATGTTGATGGTTTGGTTGTTGTTATCGGTTTAGTTGTAGTTTCTTTTACCTTTTCGGTTGTTGTAGTAGTTGTCGTTGAATTTTCCATACCTAATATGTAAGGCGAAATTTTACATGGAGCTTTTCCCGCTTGCATTTCAACATTTCCATTATAATAAAGCTCAACACTGTCAGATGCTCCACCAAGAAAATAACCATCGACAAAAGTATTGTCATCAACTACATATATTTTTTTAAGACTTTTGCAATCTTTAAAAGCGTTATAGCCTATTTCTTCTAGTCCCTTGTTTGTGATTACCGTCTGAATGTTATCAGCACCCTGAAAGCTGCAAGGTGCAATCGTTTCTATGTTTGACGGAATTCTCAACGAACTTGTTTTTGAGCCACACGCATAGCCAATTATTCTATTATTATCTTTTCTATAAAGAATTGTACCTGTTGAGCCATATATATCATTATTGGTTGTAATTTCTGTCAACTTATCACAATCGGCAAATACTGCTTCTGCAATAAACGTAATGCTCTTAGGAATGTGCACAGACTTAATTGAATTATTCGACGCAAAAGCTCCGTCATTAATCCAAGTAACTTTATATCCATCATATGTTTCAGGAATTGTTACATTCACTTCCGTTCCAGTATATTTTTTCAAACTAATTGTTCCATCAGACTTAATCTGATAATCAAAAGTAATGTTTTCCACATCTTCTGCCATTACAATTGGTGCACAAGCAAGCACCATTAAAAGTGCGAGTGCCAATGATAAAATCTTTTTCATTTTCAATCCCCCAAACTTTTTATAATTTAAGTATATATCGTGAATTCCTTCACATATATATTGTAGTAAAGATTTTTATTAAAGTCAATAGTAAACTTTTTTACTTGATATAATCAACTTGGTGATATAAATGAAATACATCAAAACTATTCGAGATTTGCGTGAAGACAGAGATTTGACGCAAGCACAAATTGCTGAATATTTGGGGACATCACAAACTATGTATGCCCGATATGAGCGTGGCGCAAACGAGTTGCCCATTCATCATCTGATTAAGCTTTGTGAGTTTTATAATGTCTCTGCCGATTATATTTTAGGAATCACTTTAAAAAAATAAAACGGAAAGTGCTGTTTGACACTTTCCGTTTTTGCTTTTATTGATTATCATTTGTTCTGTTTTCTTCGTATTCGTTATATTGATAATCTGGGAATGGGCGTTGTGGAATGATTACCAAAAGAATAATGTAAACGAGTGTACCGCAGAATCCTGCTGTAAAGAGTGAGAAGAGTGCATAAACAATTCTCACGATTGTTGGGTCGATATCGAAATATTCTGCGATACCAGCGCAAACGCCACCAATCATTTTATTTGTGCTTCTATAAAGTTTCTTTTCTTTAAACATTTTAATTTCTCCTTTTTCGTTTTTTATATTTTATCACTTTTCTTTATATTCTTCAATATTTCCATTAAAACAATCTTGAATATGTTTAATGTCTGTTGCTTTTTTATATCTTTTCAAAACTCTTACTTTACCTAAAAGAGACCAGATAAACAGTACTATTCCTTCAAGAAAATCACTGTCTAAATCAGAGAAATTCATTGTCCCTGTTTTTAAGTTTTCCCACTCTGGTATAACGGCAGAAGCAACGAAAGCTAATGCTAACAAAGCAATAATAGTATAGGCATTAAATAGTTTTACTCTCTTCTTTATCTTTTTCTTTCTTGTTATTTCATAAGTGCAGTTATTCTTTATGATTGGGTCATCAAGAATCAATCTTTCGTATTGATAATACTTATCACAATTAAACCGGTCATCTTTAATTGTGAAATGTTGTGCACCACTTCCAGTGAAATTCAATGTGTAAGTTGAAGTTAAGATTAGTGTTGTGAAACTCTCAAAGCCCATCACAAATGCACTGTCCCAACTGAATGGGTTTAACACCGCAAAGCTCTTCATTTTGCGAGATAACTTTATCACCGTTGGAACTTCTGATGCACAATGCACAACTATCGTATCGTTAGGTTTAATCACATATTCAACACCATTGACTTCGACAAAAACTTTGAATAGTCTTTCATTATAAAAAGAAATTTCCATACCCCGACTCCCAAGCTATGGCATTTCAATCATTGCCATTATGTCATTTTGAGTATCTTTTTCTGCTTTGTATTCTCTGTATGCTTCAACACCATACTCAACACCAGTTTTTATGAGTTCGCCACCGCAAACTAAAAAACTCACGATTGCTGTAAAGAGTGAAATCACAAAAAGAACAACAAATGCTATCAATGCTTTTTTCATCATTATCTCTCCTTACTTGTTAATTTTTTCAATGCAGAATTTGATTTCGATTATTGCCCAGAGCAATGTGATAACTGCAAGGCAAATAACTGCGGATGTTGATGCGATTGCAAACACGAGAAATGCAGTTGATGCTACTGCTGGTACGATAAAACAAAACGCAACAATCATTATTGCGCCTGCAAGGAACAAACCAAATGTAATAGGTATTGAAACAAATGCTTGGACTATATTCCACACTAGTGCGACTGTCCAGAATGTTTTGCTATGCTTCTTTTTACCATCAGGTGTTACTGTCTTTTGCTCAATTGCATCGCCAACATATTGTTTTGCACATTCAAATGGTGTTCCAAGTTCGTTGCAGATTTGCTCGTCAGTTTTGCCTGCCAACGCACCCTCACGGAAATGCTCGCGAAAATCTGCAATTATTTCTTCTTTTTCTTTTTTCGGTAAAGGCCCGAGATAATAATAAAGCTCATTCAAAAAATCTATCTTATTCATATTTATACCCCCTCAAAAAACGAGTTGACTTGGTTTGTGAACTCCGTCCATTGTCTAAGCAGCATTGCCTGACGCTGTTTGCCACTGATTGTTATACGATAATATTTTCTTGCAGGTCCATTGGGCGACTCTTTGAGATAAGTTTCAAAATATCCGTCTGTCTGCAATCGTTTAAGCATTGGATAAACGCTACCCTCTGACACGGTCATTTTTTTGCCTAGCATATCCGCAAGCTCATAGCCATATTTATCTTCTTCTAACAGCAATGTTAGTGCACAAAGTTCAAGCACGCCTTTTTTGAACTGCGTATTCATAAGCGCCCTCCTTTATATAATATGTATATAGTTTTTCACCAGTTTACAATAATATATTAGCACATACTATTATGTATTGCAAGATAGTTTTTAAAATTTAATAGTTTGTTTACAAATATAGTCTTTTTCTATAAAAATAAAATATTTTAAAATTTTTTATAAAAATTTGCACAAAGTTTTTTATAGTTTTAAATTGTCTAACAAATAAAAATTTCTCAAAAAAGTTAAAATCTTTTCTGTTTTTGTTAAATCTGCATAAAAATTTAAAATCCAGATAAACAGTTTAGAGTTTATTGTAAACAAATGCCCAAGTTGCTCGTTTGTGCAAGTTGCACAAACATTTACAAACTTTGTTGTGCAAAAACACTTGACTTTTTGTTTTTTTAGTGTTATTATATAGCCACAACAGAATAAAGGAGAAACAAGTAATGTTCATTTCTAGTTTCGAGCAAGAAAGAATCGCTAGAGAATTGATTAGCGAAAAGTTTTCTTTCAGTTCTTTGCTCAAAGCAGTTCAGTTACTTAACATTCAGTTCAACTGAACATTCATTTCCTTTAGTTGTCAACAATTCTTGTGCGGTGGGTTTTTCCAATCCCCAACAAATTTTCCCTTTCCTTTTTCATAAAGTATAACACCAATCCCTATTTTCCCACCCACAAGAATTTTTAATATATAGACTTGATTTTCAAGTCGCTTAAATAGGTCATAATAATTTTTCTCATAAATAAAACTCCCTGTCGACTAGTTCGGCAGGGAGTTTTGCTTTGCTTTTATTCTAAATTTATGATAGAATATTAATGAAAGGAATGATATATATGAATTGTGGTTTCAATTTTTATATGCCTGTTAATATTTTAAGTGGTAATGATGTTTTGAATCAGAACAAAGCAATATTCTCTGACTTGGGTAAAAAATGCCTTTTTGTCACAGGAAAAACATCTGCTAAAAAATCAGGTGCGCTTGATGATATAATAAATCTTTTTAACGAGCTGAATATCGAGTATGAAATATATGATAAAATCACAGAAAACCCTTTAACTGTTGACTGCTATAATGGTGGTAAGTTGGCAAGAGATATAAATGCAGATTTTGTTGTTGGTATCGGTGGTGGCTCGCCATTGGATGCAGCAAAAGCAGTTTGTGTTTATGCAACTAACGACCAGATTGTTGATGATGATATTTATACTGCAACCGTAGAGAATCCTCCATTACCTTTGGTGCTTATTGGTACAACATCCGGCACAGGTAGTGAAGTTTCAGGCGTTTCTGTGCTTACAAGAAAAGACGGCAGAAAGCAAAGTATCGGTGGCAAAAACTATTATGCTAAATATGTAATTGCCGATGCCAAATATACATATTCCATGCCATTTAGTGTAACAGTTTCAACTGCGCTTGATGCTCTTTGCCATGCAATTGAGTCAATGTTCTCACCAAGAGCCGATTTCTTGTCAAAACAATTTTCACTCTTATCGGTTAAATTAATTTACCCGTTACTTGAAAAAATGCACAACACAAAAGAATTACCAAATGCAGAAGAAAGAGACATTCTTTATTTTGCATCGCTTTATGCTGGATTCGCTCTCAACAAAGGTGGCACAGGCTTCCCTCACGGAATGGGTTATGCACTCACCGAAGATTTCTGCGTGCCACACGGTCTTGCTTGCGCTGTTTTTCTTCCACAATATCTTAAAGAAGCAGAAAAAGCAGACGCTGTGCTCTATAAAGAATTGATGGGTGCAATGAATACTGACTTTGATGCGTTGAATACATTGTTCTCTGAATTTTGTTCTTTTGATTTCCATGTTTCTGAAAAACAAATTGCTAATTATGTAGAACGATGGGCAACTCTTAAAAACTTTAAGAACTCGCCTACTGACTTCAACAACAAAGATGCAGGAAATTTAGTTCAAAAGTTGTTTCAAAAATAGTGTTTAGATAATTCCTATCTAAATATAGCTTAAAATCTAAAAATTCTATATTAATCATATAAAACCGTCTTTTCCATTGTATAGTTTTTACAAAAAAGACGGCTTTTTGTTATTGTAAAAGCCTTTGATTTTTATTGTTTAGATGTTTTTTATCTAAATCAGCCTTGATTTTACGCAATTTTTATGGTTATAGTTAATTATTATCTATTCAATAACATAATTTTACAAAAAAGGTTTGACATAGCAAAAATAAGTGCTATAATTAGTATGAACGATTATCCACCTTAATAGGTGAGTTCTAAAATTCCAAATTAAATGGAGGGTAAATTTATGGCAGATACAAGATTCGCAATTACTCATTATCATGATGCTGCGGCTATCAACAGACAGCTTGATGAACTTATCAGCAAGCCAATCTACACAATCAAGCCAGAAGTTCTTAAACAGTATGAAGAAGAATACTATGGCAAAAAGTGCGTTAAGTCAAAGGAATTAGTTGACGAAGCAAAAGCTATCATCCCTGGCGGGGTTCAGCATAACCTTGCTTTCAACTATCCATTCCCTCTCGCTTTCACAAAAGCAGAAGGCGCATATCTTTATGATGCTGACGGCAACAAATACTTCGACTTCCTTCAAGCAGGTGGTCCAACAGTTCTTGGTTCAAACCCAAAAGTAGTTCGTGACCAGGTTATCGACCTTCTTAACACATGTGGTCCTTCAACAGGTCTTTTCCACGAATTTGAATACAAACTCGCTAAGAAGATTTCTGACAGCGTTGAAACAGTTCAGATGTTCCGTATGCAGGGTTCAGGTACTGAAGCTTGTATGACAGCAGTTCGTGTTGCTCGTCTTGCAACAGGTAAGAAGAACATCCTTAAAATGGGTGGTGCATACCACGGTTGGTCAGACCAGCTCGGTTATGGCATCCGTGTCCCTGGTTCAAAATTCACACAGGCAAGTGGTGTTCCACTTTACCTCTTCAAACACACTCAAGAATTCTTCCCAGGCGACCTTGATGACCTTGAAAGAAAGCTTCGTGCTAACCTTCTTCGTGGCGGCACAGCAGCTGTATTTATTGAACCAATCGGTCCTGAAAGTGGTACAACTCCACTTGATTACGACTTCAACAAAGGCGTTGAAAGACTTTGCCGTAAATATGGCGCTCTTCTCGTATTCGATGAAGTTGTTACAGGTTTCCGTATCGGTATGGCTGGTGCTCAGGGTTACTTCGGCGTTTCTCCTGACCTTACAATCTTCGGTAAAGTTATCGCTGGTGGATATCCAGGTGCTGGTGGTGTCGGCGGTAAGAAAGAATATATGAAATATCTTGGTGCTGGTCTTGATGATTCAGGTATGAAGATTAAGAAGGCATTTACAGGCGGTACAATGACTGCTAACCCACTTTCATGCTGTGCAGGTTACTTCACTCTTGAAGAAATCGACAAGCAAAATGCATGTCAGAAAGCTGGCGAAATGGGTGACAGACTTACAACAGGTCTTCAGGAAATCATCGCAAAATATGGTCTTCCATTCGTTGCATGGAACGAAGGTTCTGTTTGCCACCTTGAAACAGTTGGTACAATGCACTATGTTGTTGACTGGAAACGTCCTTGGACAATTCCTGGTGTTCTTTCAGCAACAAGCGAAAGAAAGAAAGAAATGCAATACATGGGTGCTGCTTACATGGCAGAAGGACTTGTTACTCTTGCTGGTAGCCGTCTCTACACATCAGCTGCATACACACCTAAGATGATTGACCAAGCACTTCAGTGCTTCGACAAAGTTTTGGCAAATGTTGCAGTTAAACCTGCTGAATAATTCAGGTTATACTTTATTGGCGGGCGAAACTTATCTTTCGCTCGCCTTTTATCCTTATTTAAGAGGTGAAAATTATGGAAATTATGCAAGCAAAAGAACTTGTTATCAAAGCTGGTAAAGAGCTTATCGAATCAGGTCTTATCGCTCGTACATGGGGTAACATTTCTTGCAGAATCAGTGATACACAGTTCGTAATCACACCAAGTGGCCGTGCTTATGAAACACTCACACCTGAAGAAATTGTGCTTGTTAATATTGAAGACCTTGAATATGAAGGTGAAATCAAGCCATCAAGTGAAAAAGGTATTCACGCAGCTTGTTATAAGCTTCGTCCTGAAATCGGATTTGTTATTCATACTCATCAGGTTAATGCTTCAATCGTTTCAGCTATTGGTATGGATATCAACGGTATTGACGGTGAAAATGCAAAGGTTGTAGGAAGCAATCTTCCAATCGCATCTTACGGTCTTCCAGGCACAAAGAAACTTCGCAAAGGCGTAATCGACGCTATCACTCGTTCAGATTCAAAGGCTGCTGTTATGGCTCATCACGGTGCAGTTTGTATGGGTGTTGACTATGATGATGCTTTCAATGTTGCGAAATGTGTTGAAGATATTTGCGAACAGTATGTAATCACAAAATATGAATCACTTACAGGCACAGTTGCAAATAGTCTTGAATCTATCAACGACTATGTTGTTGATACTTTCGTTAAAAAGCCACTCTCTGCACCTGAATTCCCTGCTTGTAAGAGTGAACGCGATGGTTCAGTGTTCAATATCTCACTTGTTGATGGTGATGGTGCTATCACAAGAATTGACATTGCAACAGGTAATGTTATCGCAGGTGATGGCTGTGCAGAATCAATTGAACTTCACCGTGCAGTTTACAAAAAGCGCGAAGATGTTAACTTCATCTATCATACAAAAGACCCATTCACAGTTGCTTGTTCAAAGATGGGCAAAACAATGCGTCCATTGATTGATGACTTTGCTCAGATTGTTGGTGTTACTGTTAAACACGCAGGTTATAACCCTAACAACTCTCTTGCAACATCAAAGAAGGTAGTTAAAGCTCTCAAAGGCAGAAACGCAGTTCTTCTTGATAACAACGGTGCACTTTGTGTGGCTGGTAGTGAATTTGATGCAGGCGCTATTGAATTTATCACTAACAAAGGTGCTAAAATTCAAGTTTGCACAAAGCTCTATGGCAAAGCAAAACCAATTAACCCAGTTGAAACAAGAATTATGAATCTCGTTTACAGACTCAAATATTCAAAGCAAGCTGGTAAATAAATGAACATAAAAGAATCCCCTACTCAATTCGAGTAGGGGATTTTTCTATGTATTTTAATGAATGTGATTGTGTCCAACTGTGATTCCGCAAAGTGCTAAATACCAGTCAATAATATTCGAACCAACAAACATACAAATTACTGTTGCAAGTGAAAGATGTGGTGCAAAAGGAACTTTTCTTGGAATCTTACCCTTGTTCTTAATCGCCATAAAGATAAGATAGAGTGTACCAATAAATCCACCCATAACAAGTGCAAGAAGCACGACTTTCCAACCCAGCATAAAGCCGACGGCTGCCATCAGTTTGATGTCGCCACCACCCATTCCACCTTTGGTGATAACTGCTAGCAAGAAGAGTACGCCACTTGCCGCAAAAAAGCCTATAACGCGTTCTATGAGACAATGCACATCAAAGCCTTCTGTCACTAACTCATCGATATAAGTGATTACACCACCGATTAAAACAGTAATCCACATTGAGTCTGGAATTTCCATTGTACGCCAGTCGATAACAGTTGCAACAAGCAATGCTGAGAATGCTGCACAGTAACCAAAAAGTGCAATTCTTGGGGTTGCATCACAGATAAACCAGAACATGAGTGCATACATAATTCCGTTAATTGCTTCAACGATTGGATATTGCGCAGAAATTTTAGCTTTGCAATAACGACATTTACCCCCAAGGAAGAGCCAACTGAAAAGTGGCACTAAATCCTTTGCATAAAGTCGGTGATTACAGCTCATACAATGGCTGTTTTCTGTAACAAAATTCTCACCTTTTGGAATTCTGTAAATAAGCACATTTAGAAAACTGCCGATTAAAGTACCAAAAAGGAACACAATAACCGTATAAAAGATTTTTGTAACTAAAAGAAAGTTCATAATTATTCCTCATTCACATCGTTTGATGATATTGTAGCACATTCTTCTTCCTTTTTAAAGCGTTTTGTGGCAATTATTGCCCAAGCAACAAGAATTACTACACTCACACCTGTGATTATTGCACCAGGCACGAAACCAACAGGGCAATATTTCATTTCAACAATGTGTTCGCCCTTGGCAATTGCAGTCATAAGAATATGGCTTTCGTGCTCATAAAGCGGAGTTTCAACACCATCAATGAGAATTGTCCAACCCTCGTCATAAGATGTTGGAATATAAAGAGCACCATCAGTATAACTTGTAACCTTTGCTTTAACATAAGTGTCAGAGAATTCAAGCATCTCAGTGTCACTCATAGCATCAAGCTTGTTATAAGCATTCTCAAATTTAGCCATATCAACTGTGAAAGATGTTGTTGTGAAGCTGTTATTTTCAACGAAATACACTTCATCACCATCAACATCGCTTTCTTTGTAACCACCAATTTTAATAGTTGCTATATCACCTTTTTTAACTTCACCAAGCTCGTAAGTGCAATAATCTCCTACCCCGTATAAGTAATATTCATTGGTTTTACCATTAAGAGTAACCGTCATATCAACAAGTTCGTATGTGTCAACATAGAGATACATCATTCCATCTGCTTCAGCAACAGAATCAAATGTAATATAAGCTGGCTTTGTCATATCTGTTACACTATATGAATATCCCGCCATTCGTTGCTCTAAAAATTCAAAATATTCGTTAGGCATATTTACGCCATTGGCTTCGGCACGCTCAACCGCTGAAATATGCGTACAATTTTCAAATTTGAAGTTTGTAGGATTATTATAAGCCACTACATTTTCTTCAAAGTCAGCTACATATTTCGCTATTGCATTTTGATTATCGCTAACTATAAAATACGAGAATGGGTCCCACTTGTCGATTGTATCGCTTATTGTATACATAAATGGCATTGTGTAGTTGTTTTCATAGAGTACATAACCTTCTTTTTCAGCAATCTTCGTTCTAAAAGAAGATTCTTTTAAATGTCCTGTGCCATCAATATAATATTTTGTTGGATATAACATATTAAAAATAGGTGTTTGCTCATATGCACCATTCTGCATATTTAACGAGTTTCCGTATGTACCCAAAAATTCCTGTGCAAGTGCAAAATTTCCATCTGCAAGGGAAGAGTAGTTTTCCCAACCGTTAAAGCCAAAATTCAAGTCATATTGAACCAAATCTTTATATTCTTGTTTTTGGCTTGCAAAATGTATTCTATCACTACTACCAATTTCTTTGGTTAATTCATCTACGACTTGTTTTTCCTCGAGATTCTCAATTGAATTAAAGGTGTTCAAATTGTTAAAGTTAAATATTAATGTTTCAGCAATAACGCAAACCAGAAGAACAATCGTTAGTTTAGATTGTGCTCGCTCTTTTTTGCTTATAACAATTAATAATATTGCAAAAACAACAATTGTCACCAAGATCTTAACAATAAGTTCAACAGAAAAGAAAAGAGAATTAAACATATTGTTAAAATACACACAAGCAGTACAAATTAATGCAAAAATAGAACCTAATAAAAAACCATACCATCTAATATTTTTTATTTCTTCAAATGCCTCATATGCAATTTTCAAAAGAATAAAACTATATATAAATGCAAATCGATGCATAACCCCCATTGGTTCGCCAAAACCATGCCACACAATGTGTAATACATTTATAAGCATTGACGCCCACATAACAACGAGTAAAAAAGCATTGCCAATCTTTTTGCGAATAGATATTCCCTTTGTAAAAAAATAAGCAACAACTAATATAAGAGTTGCAATTCCTGCAAAAGCATAAATGCAATCCATACTTGTGAAAGGACGGTATTCTGTTTTGAAAGGGAAAACAAGTGATGCTAATAATCCCGAGATATGCTCAGACCCTAACATGAATATATCACCACTCACTGTTCCTTTTGCCGTGTTTTGCAAAGTTCTTGCCATTGGCAATGTCACAATCCCTGATAAAGCACCTGCCAAAAGTGATGAAAAACCAAATTTAAAGATAGACTTTAATAAATATGAATTCTGAAAAACTGCAAAAACATTAACAGTTTCTTCGTCACTAGTGTCTTCTTGCAAGTTTGTTGTGCCCTCATATGTGACATCTTCATCAACAATAAAAGAATAAATAAAATAGATTACACAGAAAATGCAAACCATCCAACCAATGTAGAAATTAGATGTAATAGTAAGTCCTAAAAACAACGAATACATCCAAGCACTTTTGCCATCCATCAATCTTTTAAGCCCCATAATTACAAGAGGAAAATATATAATCGCATCAAGCCAAGATGTAATATTTATTGTACCAATCATAAAACCTGACATTGCCCAGAGAATTGAAAAGATAACAATAGATAAATCGTTCTTTTTATAAGTATTCTTTAAGAAAATAGAGAAAGTGAGTGCTAAGAAAAATGGTTTAATCAAAGTTATAAGAGAAAAAGCGTTTTGCATTTCTTCAGCAGAGAACAATAAAGCAATTATATTTAATGGGCTTGCAAGATAATAACCAATTGTTGTCCAGAAATTAACGCCACCACCTGCATGCCATGTAAATAGTAGCGAATCTCCTTGAGTGATTTTCAACTTTAATTCCGAAAGAAAAGGAAGATATTGTGAAAAGCCATCTGAAAAAGCTGTTGAGGTTGTTCCAAATGGATAAACTCCTGCAGTAGCGTAAAGCACAAGCATAATTCCCAATGTAATTATTGGACCTAACCAAATATATGGTATTTGTTTCTTTGTTTTCATAAAGCTTACCTACTTTCAATTTAATGAAATAATTATAACACAAAAGAATATACAATATCAACCATAAAGCAATAAAAAGCGAGGGGTTATCCCCTCGCCATTTATGTACGGTTTTAATTCAAATTAACATCAAATTATGCTCCTGCTAATTCTGTTGCAGAACCTGTCTTAGCTGCTGTGTGGAATGTACCAGCTTTTGCATAAGGACATGTAACCTTTACGCTACCATCGCCTGCTGACCAGTCAAGAGTGTATGCTGCGCCTGCTGCAACACCATTTTCGCCTGCTTCAGCAAGTGGGCATTCAGGAAGGTCGCCACCATCAAATGTGTCTTTGATTGTAGTATTGTCGGCACTAACATTCCATGTTGCTTTATAGTTAGCAGCATTGTTCTTGATAGCTTTAATGTTGTTTGCACATGTCTTGTTGTTTGCGTTGTCTGTGATTGCACCATAAAGTGGAATTGCAACTGCAATAAGGATACCCATGATAACAACAACAATCATAAGTTCAACAAGTGAAAAGCCTTTTTTGTTCATCATTTTTCTCATAATATTTTTCTCCTTTAATTAAAGAATTTTTATTTATATTGAGGTCCATCCGAACCTGAATACCAAGATTTAATAACGGGAACTTTCCGTACCCATATACTACTACAAATCAAGTGATTTGTAAAGTCTTTTTTTGAAAATTGTCGAAATTAACAATTGCAATGGTGTTGATTTGTATGTTTTTACCAATTATTCATTGTGAGTAGCTTCAAGAGCATCATTTTTGTCATAACACTTAATGCTTATGTCATGCTCACTTATTTTTGTTACAACATAATAATGGTCTCCAAGCGAACATTTTGGGAAACCGTCATCAAAACTATTGAAAAATTCTTCGTCAATGCCCTCAGTTGCACCATTCTTGCTACTATAAGTGCCATCAGCACCCAGCAAAGTTGTTGCTGTTTTTCCATTTTCAGCAACACAATATTTAGCAAACATTTCACGAATTAATGCCTGATTCGATTTGCATGTCTTTTTTTCAGCATTTTCTGTTATTGCACCGTAAAGTGGAATTGCAACCGCAATCAAAATACCCATAATAACAACAACTATCATCAATTCAACAAGTGAAAAGCCTTTTTTGTTAAGTAACTTTCTCATTTTAATTACCCTCTTTGCTGGGATTTAACGAGAACAAACCGTACCCCGTCAAGTAAATTATATATCATTTGTCAAAAATAGTCAATATGAAAAGTTGAACAAAAAAGACGAGATATTTTTTACATATCTCGCCTTAACTGTTCATTATAATTTTGCTATAAATTCACAAATATAAGAAATTGGAGTAAATATCGCTTGATAAACAGGTTTCAAAAATGCTGTGTTCTCAATTAAGAATGGTGACCACACATAGTAATATTGATGAATAAACCAATCGCCAAACTCTGTGCCGCGAAGCACATTATCACGGAATAATCTAAGGTTATCAAGCACTCTGTCACCCATATCTGTGCCATTCATGACGAAATATGCAAGACAGCTTGCAAGAGCATGACCTTCAAGACTAGTACTTGTACCATCTTCAGAGAAATATGCCTCTGGTGAAATAAAGCGCATAATATTACCATTTTTTGATATAGTGTTATAAACTTTATTCTGTTTTACTCCATTTTCATCTACATATTCAAATGAGCCTTGACTGTTTGTGGGATAGCCTGTCAATTGACCGTTAACCCAACCAGCAGGACCTGTTTCACCATCAGCACCCCAAGTGCTATCTGCTACAAGAGTGGTACCCTGATAATTAATAGTTTTGTTGTTCTGCATAATGTTTTCAAGGGTATATGAAGTGTCAACAGCATAATCAGTCACTTCGTCTTTACCGGACTTAATAACTACATTAACTGAATGCCCAATATATTTTGTTGGATTTTCAGGCGAAATATAATCACCTTTGTATCTATCTTCCGCTTTTGGAACATTCGTTGATATTGAAAACAATATTTCAACAGGAACCGTTCCCATGCCTTCTGGATTCAAATACAATTCATTAGTTGATGAAGT
Source organism: Candidatus Fimenecus sp. (assembly GCA_045632525.1). Taxonomy (GTDB): domain Bacteria; phylum Bacillota; class Clostridia; order Oscillospirales; family Acutalibacteraceae; genus Fimenecus. The sequence goes on along the minus strand of JAZQWV010000035.1, from coordinate 18,504 downwards.
GTGCTTTCTGATAAACAGAAGTGACCCCATATCATTACCATTCACATCATATGCTGGAGTTGAGAAAATGTAAGTATATGACCCGTCAATTGTATCGCCTTCAGGCAAAATTAAAGAGGTTGCATTTCCATCAGCACCCAACCATCTATATTGAAAATTACTAGGGTCAGCGTTTGTTACTTCTATTCCTTCTGCAATTACAGGGTCATACAAAACATCTGCTTGATACGCTTGAACAATTGAGTCACTATGTGTTTCAAACTTTGTATATGCCATCTTTACAGCGCTTTGAATTTCATAACGATACGTTGACATACTGGTGAAATTTGTCAACTGATAAAGAAGCGTTCCACCCATGGCCAAAACCATTCCAAGCACAACTAAAGTGACTAAGGCTTCAACGAGTGAAAAACCGTTTCTGTTTTTGTGTATGAGTTTAAACATTTGCTCACCCCAATACTTCAATTTGTTCTGGGATGGAAAAACCATCCCGGAAATTTATTTTTTTAAGACCTTGTCGCACAAGAGTTAATGCCACCGATTAATGATTTATCAATTATACCTGATGTTGCAGAAGTTGCACCCTCTTTATAGAATTCAACTTTATCTGACCAACCACCAAATGATGCATCCAATCCACATGGGATTAATGGGTCATAAGCCCAACAAACAATAGGTTTTTCGCCTGTATCATATTCATCATTGTTGTTAGCGTCTTTATAACCAGTTGCAATCCACATACCATTAACATTATTAATCTGAACGATGTTACAGTTTTCTTCTTTAGTAATTTGAACTGCTTTCCAGTGATATATGCTATTGTCATTTGACTGTTTGCCACCAAAGCCATTATTACCATCACTTATATCAACCCAATATCTTACATTAACCCAAGAACCGCCTCTGCCTGTATTGACGATTTTGCCATTATTGTTTGCATCGCCATAAGCTCTGTAATTATATCTTGGGTTTTCACCTATTGAGTTTCCATTGCTGTTATAGAGGTTTGAATTATTTCCATTTCCAGGAGCATATACTCCACTTGCACAATAATCCGCTGGGTCTCTATCACTTTGGTCACCAACTGCTACCCAAATATCATCAGCAAATTCAATATCATTAATATTTTCAAGAGTGTTAATGAAACCAATGACATTAAAAAAGTTATATTGTTGAGTACCTTTATCGAAGAACGTCTTAAAGTTTGCTGATGCTGTGTTCACATGGAAACCTTCACCCGATGAACCAACAGTATTACCATACTCACTGTTTCCCTGGAGACTATATGTCTTGCCACTTACTGTGTCAATCCATTTATATGATTGAATTTCAGCATCTACTGAACGGTCATTGTACTTTGATGCATCGCCGTCTCTTGCTGCCGCAATATCAACCCACCAAGAAAGAACTGTTCCACTTTCAGTACCCCACATTGCTTCAGGGTTACCATTCCAGGTTGTTCCCCAAGCAACACAAGTTACTTTTGTATCTGACATTGGGTGTGCACGAAGATATTCTGTGCTTCCGTCACTGCCTTTTGAAGGTGCAGGGCCTGTGATTGACCTTTGAATAATGTGACGATTATTTTCCCAATATTCCGCACCCTTAAGATTACCGATATGACTGTTCTTTGAAGGATTTGCACTATCAGTAGTTCTTGAATTTAGATAATAGAACTGATGGAAAACATTGCTTTCTTGAGCCAGCTTGTAACCATCTGCGTCAATTGCCATATATTCACTGGTTTTTGAGTTAGCTGCATCTTCACTGAATAATTCTTCGATATAACCGTCATCTTTAGTGCCTTGCATATATATTTCACTATTACCAGCTCTTAAGAAGACAATACCATTGTTCATAACTGAAGTAACGTCAACCGATGCGGTATCATCTGTTGCACCATAGAAAGCAGTACCACCAAGAACATAACCAACCATCAATGAAACTGGAACATCATTCTCCCCATTTGGAACAACCGTGCTTGCGGAATCAAGGAATGTTATAGATTCACGACGGTTATGCCAGTAGAATACCTGACCACCCTCTTTATTGTTTGACAAGTCAAAAACAGTATGGTCAGTAGGGTTAGCTGCAATTGAAATTGCCAATGGATGTGAAAGATATGCAATTGTAATGTCAATTACCTTACCGTTTGTTGTATAGTTTTGTCTGTCGTTTGCAGGACTTGTCAAAAGCTTTGGACTACCAACTGTTAAACTACCTGAAACACCTGGGAATAAATCGTTGATTTCACTTCTATTATTATTGTAAGTTGTTATATCGTAGTATTTACCTGTAATAGCATATTCAAGGTTTGTATAAGGATAATAAAGAACTGTTGGATACCATTTTTTAGTTGCACCAGTTTTATAGCGATACACTATAGAACCACGAGCGGTTTTATCCCATACAAGTGAATCCTCGCCATTATAAATCGGTGCGATACCCATTGTAATACGCCAAATTGTGTTGTATTCTGCATTATCACTCAAAGCAAGTCTATTACTTGCACGACCAACATTAGAATTTGTTATATTTCTAACATAAGATGTTTTCCATTCTTTTGCATATTGTCCGTTGTCACCAGCAAATTGTATTGTATATGGATATGATGCACCACCTGATGTGCCACCCCAAGCATCCATATATGCTGGTATATAACCGCAATACAAAACATAGTTAGATGTTGGATATGTTAAGTTGGTTGCAGTTGTTCTTGAAGAATTTGGATTTGTACCTACAGTTGAGTCACCTGATGCGTCAGTACCTGAAATAACACCACTTGTAAAATAATGGCTTTTACCTGTGTCTGTAACACCTGACTCATAAACACCACCTGTACCATTAATACGGATAGCATCAACCGATGTAAGTGTTATCGGATATGACTTTGTATCAACTGTTGGATTTCCACTTCCGTCAACAAGGCCATTAATTTTGTAATAAGAACTTGTTCCGTCGCCTGGGTCCATCCATCCCCAAGCTTCATTAGAGAATATTTTTAATCCCTCTGCGTAAGAGCCTTTAACTGGATGCCCATTATAATCGCCACTGCTATCGTCGTTGTCCTGGAAATTAATAATATCATTGTAAGTTGGCATTCCATCTTCACCATCGTCACCTGATTTGGTTATGATACCAAGCCAATTTGTTTTGTCATATGGAATATATGAATATGCCAAACCATCACTCGCATAGAACTGAACATCTTCACCATAAGTTGCCGAAACTGTACAAAGATTTCTCAAATGAGCAGTACCAGTAGTCACACCAGCTGCCTTGTATCTTTTTGAACTCATGTTAAATCCAGTTCTATATTTGTTTTGTTCATGTGGTGCTTCATCAGTTGAAAAAATACCACCAGCTGGTACAGTTCCTGTTGACCAGTACATAGGTCGCATAGCAATAAACTTGAATGAAACATCCGTGCTATAAACTCTGCTTGATGAAGCGTTATTGTTTTCATCTTTTGTATATATATATGTACCATCTGAAAAACGATTCAAGTTATAGTCAGTATAATATGTATAGTCGCCACCCCAATAGTAGTTACCATATTTTACGGTTTGGTTACCGTTACTGTCAGTTGTCAATACGTCAGCATTACGCCAGAAACGGCGCACCTGACCTTCGTCACCACACATTACATAATAGCCATATTTTGTACCGTCAATTTTTTTACCCTCGGTATAAGAGTCAGCGCTTTCTTCGTCAACCCACTCAACATCATTCATAGCTGATGTTAATGGTGTGTCACCTCTCATTGTTCTTTGAAGAATAGCAAGAGTATCTGCTGTACCATCGCCGTCTGGGTCAACAACTTCACCACGGGAAACATAATAATTATATTCACCGTTTTTATTCGCCTCACCAACCATAATCATCATTGGTGCATCAACTTCAACAGCTTTTGTTTCTGTACCATATTTAATTATTAATGGTGAAGTTTCAAAAGAAATACCTTTACCACCATAAACAGTCAAAACAAACGCATCACTAACGCCCTCAAGTGGTTCAATACTCCAAGACACACCTTCTGTTATTGACTTGTTGCCATCTTTGTCGCCTTTTAATTTACCACCATATTTTGCGTTATAACCTTCATATAAATCAGCATTCTTGCTAACTGTTGTCTGGTCAACGTTTACAAACACTTCAAATCCAGAGCAAGAAGCTGCCATACCTTTTGCAATAACGATAATATCTTTCTTAATGAAGTCATCTGTAATTGAATTAGGATAACAATAAAATCCCGCATCAATACTATTTGCATAGAAAGTCATCAAACTATCGTCCATATTGTTAGGGTTAGACAATAAAAGTCCGCCGGAAATATCTGTAAGTTGTCCTTCCGAATCAGCTGCTTTTGTCTTGATTGTTGCTCCTGTTCCTATGCTTTTTCCACCATCTGTTACAGTACCAACAACCAAATTACCGTTAGTGTCTTTTGATGAGTCAGTTTTTATAATTGATACACCATCGCTACTTGTCAATGTCAACGGTATGTTCTGAAACGGGGTAATATAACCGTTGCTATCCTGTGTTTGTGACTTGTTTATATTACCGATTACACGTTGCATAATTCCTGCTTCGTAATAAACCTCATCAAGTTTTTTACCTGCAATATCTATACTGTTGAAATAAGACAAAAACAATGGAGCAAAGCAGAAAATCATCAAAGTTAAGATAGTCATAGCTGTCATTACTTCAACAAGGCTCATACCTTTTTTCTGCTTTATTATATTGATATATTTTTTCAACATATTAGCTCACCTTTTCAAAATTATTCCAAACGTCACCGTGTCGTGGTCTGCCCCACGTAAGCTTTGCACCTGCACCCTCACTTGGTTGAATTATTTCTTTTATGTTAGATTTTGAACCATCAACATAATAACCATCTGTCTTTTCTTCGACGATAATCTTTCTCATGAGAACTGTTTTACCATCAGCTGTTACATATGGTTCGTAAGTTGTGTTATCAGATGCATAATATAACTTCTTAACTTGTTCAAGTTTTCTCTTTGTTGCATCATTTTGTTTAAATCCTTCTAAATCTGCCAAAGATGCATCAATAAAGAACTTAAGAAGGTCAATACCTTTTGAGCCACCTTCTTGAGTATCTGTCTCACCTTCTGCTGTTGTAAAGTTACCATAAAAATAAGCAATATCACCAGCACTGAACACACGGTAAGTCTGTGTTGTTGCACCTTGAGTATAAATTTTCAAATTAACATTACCATTAAAGAAAATCTTATTAACGCTATCTGCTGTTACACTTTTATCGTCAACCATGTATTTAATTCCACCAATAGGGTCTATTTGTTTTGCACTTTCAGTTGCGTTACCAATAATAACTGTACCTATGCGGAAACGAGTTTGAGCAGCCATAATTGTAAATGGGTTGTCAGCAAGAAGCGCGTCTGGGTTGGTTATGTAAACTTCCATTGTGATGTCACCATCAACTACAATCTGGTCACCATAAAGACCAATCATTGTAAATCCCGTTTTTTCCGCTGAAGCATCAATACCGGTCTTTATAAAAAGATTTTCTGATGTTTCCACAACATATAAATGGTCAACTACATTGTCATTCTTTTCAATAACTGTTCCTGGAGCTTTAATCGTCTTCGCCTTGAGTGGAGTATCAAGAATCAAACTACCACTATGTGCAAACGAATATGGCTGTACAGTTTTTGTTGGTCCACCTAAAACATCTATGAGAATTTGTTTGAATATACCTTTAAAAAAGTTATTTATATTATTAATGAAACCAATTATAAATCTGTTGTCATCAGTTGGATAGCTTGTTTGACCAGTATTAACGTTAATTGTTACTTCTGGCTCTTGAACAAAAGATTCTGGTTTCAAAACACCATAGTCATCATACAACTGTTTACGACTTGCACTTTCTGTTTCAGAAATATAAGCATAAGTCGTTCTGTTTCTTCTATTACTGTCATCACCACAACTTGCTGTGCATCGGAATGTTACAACATCAAGTGTTGATTGTTCATAAGACTCTTCTCCAGGTGCGCTATATTGTCTTAAGTCAATACCTTTACCTATTTCAACAACGAAAGAACCTATACAATAATCATCATTCAAGTTGCCACTTGTCTTAAATTGAATGCCTGAAAAACGATTTCCCTCTTGGTCATCCGTTGTGTAATACGCATATATTGTGTTTGATTTAACCGGTGCACTTTCTTCCCCCGTATCAGTTGTAATAGGAGCACCTGCTTTGGCAGCAGCCACAACCTTTGAAATTGCATCCAATGAGTCAAGATTTGATATATCTCGATAATCTGTACTACCGGTGCTTGCAACCTGATAAGCATAAGAAGCAGCTTCGATACCTGCTCGTGATAAATAATATGCCTTTTTATCATTGCTCATCCATTTTACTGACAATAATGAATCATAAGCAAACAAAGCCAAACTGGTTGCAAAGGTCATTAATATTGCCATAATGATAAGCACCATGGGCAAAGCCATACCTTCATTATTTTTAAGGTATTTTTTCATTTTGTCTGCTCCTTTCTAAAATGGTATCGTAAAAACAATATATAATTATACGATAACACGTAAAACTTCTTCGAGAGAGGTTGTTCCCTCCATCATCTTATAAAGACCTTCGTCTTTAAGGGTTCTCATTTCTTGTGAAACTGCAAGTTCACGAACTTCTGTGATTGTAGCCCTATCAAGAATGAGACGTTTCATTTCTTCTGTAACTGTAAGGAACTCAAATACAGCTTCTCGCCCCTTATAACCTGTGTTATTACAAGTCAAGCAACCTTTTGCTTTATAAAGCTTATATGAAGGTTGATTGTAACCATAAGTTTCAAGGTCAGGAACAATCTTTTTAAGGTCTGTATGTGAGATTTCATATTCTTCACGACATTTTGGACAGAGTTTTCTAACAAGACGCTGTGCAAGAACGCCAACCAATGATGACGCTGTAAGGAATGGTTCAACACCCATTTCATCAAGACGAGTAACAGCACCAGGTGCGTCATTTGTATGGAGTGTTGAAAGAACCAAGTGTCCTGTAAGGGCAGCTTCAACGGCAATTTTTGCAGTTTCACTATCACGAATTTCACCGACCATGACAATATCAGGGTCAGAACGGAGAACTGAACGAAGAGCTGCTGCGAATGTCATACCTGCACGGTTATTCATCTGAACCTGGTTGATACCAGCCATTCGGCGTTCAACAGGGTCTTCAAGTGTAATAACATTCTTTTCAATAGTGCTGATTTCTGCCAAAGTTGCATAAAGAGTTGTTGATTTACCACTACCTGTAGGTCCTGTAACAAGAACGAAACCATAAGGCAAGTGAATAGCATGATTAAATCTATCAAACTGACGTGGACTGAACTTAATGTCTTTAATTGTAACTGCTTTTGAACTGTTTCTTTCCAAAAGACGCATTACGACTTTTTCGCCATAAACTGTTGGCATTGACGCAATACGAACGTCCATCGTTTTATCTTCAAATTTAACTGTTGCACGACCGTCTTGAGGAATACGGCGTTCAGCGATATCCATACCACCGATAACCTTAATTCTTGAAATAACGCCTGCGTACATTTTGATTGGGTTTTGCATGATTTCCTGCAAAACACCATCAATTCTGAAACGAACTCTCATATATTTTTCGAGCGCTTCAATATGAATATCAGACGCGCCTGCTTTAATCGCGTTATTAATAATCTGGTTAACGAGTTGGACAGTTGGCTTGTCATCAATGTCGAGTTGTTCAGATTCAGCAGCAACTTCTTCTGCGCTTTCGTCATAGTCTTCCACGCCACTATTCATATTAGCAAAGTTTTCAATTGCAACAGCAAGCTCCATATCTGCTGCAACAACAGGACAAATCTCACATCCTGTAATCATTCTCAAGTTATCAACCAAGAGAATATCATTTGGATTTTGCATTGCAACATATACAACGCCTTCTTCTTCATAAAGAGGAAGAGCATTGTTTCTGAGAGCAAATTCTGGTGTAATAAGGTTTGCTACTGCTATATTCACACCAACTTCGTCAATTGAGACAAATTTATATCCTGTCTTTTTAGCAAGAGTCTTTGCAATATCCTCTTCCGTACAATATCCCAACTGAGTGAGAATTGTACCGATAAGTTGTTTGCTGGTTTTTTGAATATCCAGAGCCTCTTTGAGTTGGTTTTCATTTATTATGCCGGCATCTATAAGTCTTGCACAAATGCTGCCGGGGATTATAATGTCGCCCATAAAAAAACCTGTCTTTCTGTTTGGAATTTTGCTAGTTATTATTTTGTAAAGTTAACAATTACAAATGAAGCAACAACACTTCCGTCTGCTTGTTCTGTCATTGCAATTGAATCAATTCGTGCGATTTCTTGTTGTGAAACGATAAATTCAGCCATCTGTTTAACATTAATTTCATCGCCTTCAACTGTAATTGTTGATGTTGCTGATTTTACATTACCCATTGGAACTAATTCACCAACTGTAATTTCTTTAATTGTCAATTCGTATTTATCACAAAGTTCTGAGAGTTCTACATAATAATCAACTGTGTTGTATGTATCAGCATCAGCAATAACTTCGTCATATTTTTCTTTTTGTGCTGCGTAATAATCTGAATTTGCTTTAAGGTTTTTAAGATTTTTCAATAAGAGTCTATTATTTTCATATTGTTCAACACTAGTATAAATAGTGTTCTGTAATTTTTCGCCTTGCTCAAAAGTATACCAACATGTATATCCAAGAACAAAAGCCAACAAAATTAATACAATAGTTATAATAACATTGCCGTTAATTTTTCCTTTAATTTGAGAAAGATTAATATTTGTATTCATTTTTCAATCCTCCTCTTATTCTGCTACTGATGTTGACTCAGTTGACTGTGTCTCTGCAGGTGCTGTTGTAGTAGTTGTAGTAGTTGTTGTAGTTGTTGTGGTTGTTGTGGTTGTTGTAATTAAATTGCCAGATTCATCCATAGCAATTGATCCACCAAGAGAAATAAATATTCTGAAAGAATATGTTTCTCCATCTCCCACATTGTTTATAATCGGCATATCGTTCAAAACTTTTACTTCTGTAACAACATCTGCAAACGCTTCATTAGTTTTCAAAAATTCTTCATAAGTACGAAGGTGGTCAACTGCATCGCGGATTTTTTGTGCCGCTGAAAGGTCTCCTTCGATAACACAAACCGGATTGTTTTGCCAATCACTTAAAGAAATTGCTTTAATCTTTATGTATTCTGGGCGATTTGCCTGAATTAAAGCCATAAATTTCACTGCGCTTGGATTTTTTGACTTAATAGTTTCTAATCTGTTTTGAGCAAGCACAAGGTCATCATAAACAGCCTTGTATTGCTGTAACTGATTAATTTCATCTGTAATCACAGAGTTCTGTCTATTAACATCTTTTAAATGCCCTTTTAAAATTAATGTTCTTGTGAAAAAGCCAACATAAATGAGCAACATACAGAACAAAGCGATTAAAGCGATTTTTAAAATAATATCCTTTTTCTTTTTGCCATCAAGTAATTTTCGATAACTTGCTGGTAACAAACTAACCTTAAACAAAACTTATCCCTCCAAACCTGACATTGCAACTCCAATACAGCTTGCATACTCACTCAATGGTGTTACACTCGCTGATTGAAGCGATGGATAGAACTGTGGAGTTTCCATTGGTACATAAATATTTTCTTGCAAGCTTGCCAAAATCTTTGGAGTAGCTGTAGAATTCACAATAAGATAAATCTTATCCATTGGAATATTATTCTGCATTGAATAATAACTGATGGTCGAAGATGTTTCTTGCATAAGGAAAGAAATAACTGACTCTAAATCTTCTTCACTATATGACTCGTCTCGTGAGTTTTTAAAAATTGAAGAAACTGCTTTACGCATCTTTTCTGGAATTGTTATTGAACGAACCATTGAAATCTCGTTACCATGAACAACAATATAATTCAAAACATCGTCTGTAAGATTAACAATACCATATTTCGCACCCTCACAGATTTCATTGATACCACGGCAATATGCAAGAAGTGATGAATCAATATCCTGAATCTGAAACTTTGATGCTGTGAAAATATTGATATAACCTTCAAGCATTTGTCTTCTTGCAGCTATAAGCATAACATTTGTCTGTGGAACGTCGTCATCATCTTTGGTCTCGCCTGCAACAACATAGTCGACTTCCATTTCTTGAATAGGAATAGGAATAAACTCTTGAGCTTGCAAAAGAACCATATTGCGAAGTTTATCACTATCTACTTTGGGGAAAGATGCATATCTCATAAGGATATTTTCATTATTAACCGCAATTGTAACATCAGAGGTCTGGAAATTTCCAGATGAAATTAACTGTGTGATTGCTGTGTTAAAACGGTCAGCATCTCTTATAAAGCCTTCTTCTACAATGCCCTCTTCCAAAGGCATATATCCCATTGCAAGAATTTTATAAACACCGTTGTCCTTTGTGAGTTCAACAGCTCTAATTTCATTAGTTGTTATTTCACAACCAATTATACTTTTTACCTTAGCCATAGTATCATTCTCCTAATATATACGGATAACTGTTTATGCACCCATTGATGTAGATGCTGTAAGCATTGGAACATAAAGAGCGATAAGCATACCACCAACAACAACACCAACAAAAACGAGGGCAAGTGGTTCAATCATAGCTCTAAGGTTACGTGATGTGTTTTCAACATCTTCTTCAAAGAATTCTGCAACTTTATCGAGAAGTTCAGGCAAAGCACCTGATTCTTCACCGATAGCCACCATACCTGTAACCATTGGAGGGAACAAACCGCTTTTTTCAAGTGCACTTGAAATTGGTGAACCTTCTTCAATATCTGAAATTGCTTTTTCAACTGCTTTTGCTAATTTATCACTACCAGCTGTTGGACCTGCACTCTTCATTGCTTCAACCGCTGTTACACCACCTGCAAGAAGTGTTGCAAATGTTCGACAAAAACGAGCAACAACCATCTTTGTCATAAATGAACCAAACATCGGCATTGTAAGTTTTGTGTTCTCCCAGAAAATATGAGCTGGCGGACTCTTAATAATTAAGAAAATCGCACCACCAATAATACCAGCAACTAAAATCCATGTTCCAGTATTTGCAATCAAGCTATCAGAAGCATCGAAAATAAATTGTGAAAGTGCATTAAGTTCCATACCTTCTTTCATCATTCCTTTAAAAGTAGGAACCATGAAATAAAGCATGGCAATCAAAATTACAACCGCCATAATACCAACTGTTCTAGGATATGAGAACGCAGATTTAATGTTTTTCTGAAGATTTTTTTCTTTCTGCATCTGGTCAGCAAGGCTGACAAGAGACTGCTCCATAATACCACCAGTTTCACCAGCTGCAATCATAGCTATGAACAATGGTGAGAAAATTTTTGGATATTCTTTAAATGCATCTGAAAGAGGCATACCACCTTCAACATTCCTTGCGATTGTGTCAATTGCGTTGGCAAATTTGCCGTTTTCTGTCTGTTTAGACAAAGTTGAAAGTGCTCTTGTAATTGGAACACCAGCCGAAAGCATAACTGCTAACTGGCGACAGAAAACCGCTACATCTTCTGTTGTAACTTTACCACCAGATTTTGCCGACATTTTGTTAGCATTATTGGCTTTTTCTTTCATCTCCGTAACAATAATACCAGCTTCACGGAGTTTATTTATAGCTTGGGACGAGTTATCAGCAATAACTTCGCCGTGAACATTTTGACCTTGTCGGTTTAAACCGTCATAAGTAAATGCTGCCAAGAGATTTCCCCCTTTAATTAAGGTGATTAATAGCCCATAGTGGCCATAAGTCTTAAAACTTCTTTTTGGTCAACACAGAATTCAACTACTGAATCCTTTGAGATTTTCTGTTGTTTAAGAAGATTAAGCAATGCTTGGTCCATAGTCTGCATACCTTGCATCTGACCTGTTTGCATTGTTGCATAAAGTTGATGTTCTTTCTCTTCACGAATAAGGTTTTTAATCGCTGGAGTATCAACCATATATTCAACGGCGGCAACTCTGCCTTTACCGTTAATTGTCGGAATAAGTTGTTGAGAAATAACTGCTTTCAATGAGTTTGCGAGCTGTGAACGAATTTGTGCTTTTTGTTCAGCTGGGAAAGAGTCAATAATTCTCGAAATTGTGAGCGGCGCAGTCTGAGTGTGAAGTGTTGAGAAAACCAAGTGTCCTGTTTCAGCTGCTGTAACCGCAATTTGAATACTTTCAGGGTCACGCATTTCACCAATCATAATGGTGTCAGGGTCGTGACGAAGAACTGTACGTAAAGCGTTTGCAAAGCTCTTTGTATCTGTTCCGATTTCTCTTTGTCTGATTGTCGATTTCTTGTGTGTATGTAAGAATTCAATCGGGTCTTCAACTGTTACAATGTTTGTTTCGTAACGCTCATTTATGTAATTAAGCATTGCTGCAAGAGTTGTTGATTTACCACTACCTGTTGGCCCTGTAACAAGAACAAGACCACGGGGAAGGTTACAAAGTCTCTTAACGTCAGCAGGAAGTCCCAATTTATCAAGGTCTGGAATACTAAATGGAATTGCTCTGAAAACTGCTGCAATTGAGTTCCTTTGGACGATTACATTGCCACGAAAACGAGCGCAGCCTGGAACTGAAACTGCAAGGTCAAGCTCCCATTCAACTTCTAACTCTCGTTTTTGGTCATCTGAAATAACCTGAAGAAGAAGAGCTTCAACATCTTCCGGCAACATTCTTGGTAATTCTTCTTGTCTTACAAGGTCACCATTTATACGGATACAAGGTGGAATACCACTGACGATATGAAGGTCGGAGCCTTTTTTCTCAACCGTAAGTCTAAGAAGGTCTTCTAATGTAACCGGATAATTACTTGGTTTACCGGAAAATTGCATGAATTTTCATCTCTTTTCTTCAAAATATAAAAAGCTTTTATAGGCGGGTATAGGGGTGCGAGTTTCGCACCCCAATTTTTCCTTAATTATGCGTTTTCAAGAACTTCAAGAAGATTTGCCATTCTTGTAGCCTGTGCTGAAGTTACCTCAGCATAAACGACAACTTTATACTCAATTTCGTCGCCCATCTTGTTTTCTACCACGACAAATTTATAATTTACTGCGCTAAACACATCCGGATAAAGAGTCTTCATTACTGAAAGATTACTATTTATTGCTTTTTCTGCATATGCTCTGTCTTTATCAGTTTTTGAAGCAATAGGAATCCAAGTTTTGGTGTTGTCACCATCAACTGAATCAAGTCTTTCGAGTAATGGCAAGATTTCATTGTTCCATGTTGCATCGTCACAATAAACGATAATGTTGTTTGTAATATTTGAATGGTCGTATTGATAGAATGAAACGTTTTCATAAGTTACTCCCTGAAGGCGTTTCATAAGTTCATCAACAGTGCAATTTTGAGCTGTATATGTATGAACTGTGTCAGCTGCAGAAGCAACATTTTCATCAACTGCTGTAATAATTGCTTTCACTTTATCAATTGCACTCTGTTTACCGAAGAGCCAAAGAGATTTTGTCATTCTTTCATGGCCGTAAGTTGAAATTTCTTCGCCTGACTTAGCGATAAGAGTTTCTGCATCGCCTCTTGTAATATTTATAAGGTCGATTTTTTCAAATACTGTTGGCTCTTCAACTGGTTCTTCTGTTGTTGAGTCGTCAGGATTTGTATTTGTTGAATCATCAGGATTTGGAGTTGTGTTACCTGTTGAACCATCCGGAGCTGGTGTTTCATCACCTGTTGAATCATCGGGATTTGGAGTTGTGTTTCCATCACCTGTAATATTGCCGAGTGCTTCTTCTGTGTCAACAACCTTTTTGATTGTCATAATATCTGAAAGTTGAGTTCCACTTACATATACGAACAAAGTCATTGGATATGAAGACATTGTGATACCAGTGTGAAGACCAAGGTTTCCAAGAAGACTTGAAAATTCAGAAGCTGAAATATAATCGAGTTTGATAGGGGTAAATGCAGCTGCAATGCTGTTGCTGCCTACACTGATATTCTCACTTGCATCGAGAATTTCAACAAGTTCTTTAAGTTTTGCCATTTCTTTTGGATATGCACTAATCCAGATTTCTCTTTGGTTGTTTGACTGAGAAACTGTTTTCATGCTTGAAAGACCAAGAGCACTTGCCTGACTCATAAGTTCTGTGTGAGTAATATATTTAAGTGTGAACTTCGTAAGAACAAGTGTGTCAACAAATGTTGTGTTAAGGTCTTCAGGAGTTGAAATCAAAAGAGTGTTACCATCTTTAAGATATGAAAAACCTGCGAATCTTGTAACATAATCAAGTGCCTTCATTGGAGACATGTCTTCAAGCTCAACGCTGATTTTTGAATCTGTGCCCTTAAAGATTACTGTGTAACCTGCATTGTAAGCAATTGCTGAAACAAGGTCTTTGACACTTGCATCTTTTGCCTTAATTGTAATCTTTGATGAAACAATGCTTGAAGGTGCGTTAGCACTTGTGATTGGGAGCTTAAGCACTTGACCTCTGTAGAGAGTGTCGTTACTGTCAAGACTGTTATAAGTCATAATATCGCTGATTGTGATACCGTTTTTCTGAGCAATTGATGACATTGTATCGCCGCTTTTAACTGAATAGTAGCGATATTGACCAAGGCTGGTTCCTTTTGAACCACCATAATTTTCTGAACCCATAACAGTGAGTGGTGCCACAGCACTGAAGATGAGAATCAGTGACAAAGCAATTACAAGAATTGATTTGCCGAACTTCTTAGAACCTTTCATTTTTAGTTCCCCCTAAAAAACTTTTATGTTAAATAAAATGATTACAAAATTTATTTCAATACGATTTATTTGCCGTATTTAATTTCAACTTTCTTTTCGCCTAGAGCAATTATAACACAGTCATCTGTAATATCTTCAACCACCCATGATGAGCCATTTATGTAGTCGCCAACATTGAGCGTTGAATATGAATTTGTTTTTGTTTCCATAACTGCTGTGTAATAACCATCAGAGTTTTTAATGATTGCTGTAATTTTTGCATTTGCAACATCAACTTCATCAAAAACATTATCGCCTTCAATTTCGATGTCTTCTAAATCTCTAACATCTTGTGGAAGAGCATCAACATTCTGAGCTTCGCCACCACCAACTGGAGTTGTATCAATTTCAGGTGATTTTGTTGTGATAATAATTACAAGAGCAACAAGTACTGAAATAGCAACCAACACCGCTGGTATAATTATTTTCATTTTTGGGTTTTTATCAAAAAAGGCTGTAAAACTACTTCCACCTGTTTTAGTGGAACTTTTGCCACCTTTAGACTTAAGTTTTGCGATTAAATCTTTGATATCCATATTCATATCCATACGGAAAACGCCTCCCGAATTAAGTTCAACACAATATGTTGTGGATAGGCTTTACAAGTTAACTATCCTAAAAAAGAGTAGACTACTCCCTATTGTGTATATTTATACACAATTATTTTACTACCAAAAAGCGTTAAAATCAACCCTTATTTTGCCTTTTTCTCGTACAAATTGAGCGTTAGATTTTGTGTATTTTGACATATCTTTTCAACAATAAATTTTGTTGTTTTTTTTGACAATCTTTTTGAAGAAAAAAATCCCGAAAAGAACCGTAGTTCCCTTCGGGATTGAATAGGTTATTTTTTAGTTTTTTACAAAATTAGAATGTGTAAGTTGTCTTAACATCCATTGAGCCTGAACCGTCAATTGACATAGCAACCTTAAGCTTCATTACAGCGTCTGCTTTGTAATTCATTGTAAGGCTCTTAAGTGTGCCGTTTTCAATTGTTGCAACGAACTTGATGTCATAATAGTTAACTTTTGCTGATTCAACTGTGATTGCGTCTGTAATGCCACCAATTGCAGTCTTAACCTGTGACTCTGTGATAAAGTCATTTGTTGCATGGTGCATTGCATTTTTGCCATCTTTCTGAGGGTCAGCAATCTTAGCAAGTGTAATTGTGTATGTATTACCATCTTTTGTTGCTGTTGCAATGTCAGCTTCTGTAAGAGTCATAGCCTTAAGAACGTAGTCTTTTTCTTCGTTGTTAAGGTCTGCGTATGTTCCGTCACCATTGTGTCTCTTACCAACACCATTAGTAACTTTAATTTCTCTTGTGCCAACACCAAGGAAACCACCAACAACACTGTCAAGAGATGCGTTTTCGTCAACAGCTGTAATAACACCATTAAGTACGCTTGTAGCATCGCCGCCGAGCATTGTTACTTTAATGCCCTTGCCTGGCTGATAACCACAAACTCTTTCCAATGTGTAGTTGCCTTTAGCTGCTTTTGCTGTTGCATCGTTGAATGCTTTAGCTGCATCTGCCTTTGAAATGCTTGCACCCGCATTGCTTGTGCCAGCATCTGTTGAGCCAGCATTACCAGCATCATTTGCGCCAACATCTGTTGAACCTGTGTCTGTTGAACCTGTATCTGTTGAGCCTGCGTCTGTTGAGCCTGCATCGCCTGTCTGTGTTCCGTTTACTGCAGCTGCAATAGCATCTTTAGCTGCACTTTGACCTAAGAATACAACGCCGATTGTGAGAACCAAAGCAAGAACGATTGCCCAGAATTTTGTCCAGTTTTCAGACTTTTTAGCTTTTTTGAGAGCTTTAATTTCAGCCTGTTCTGGTGTTAAAACTTTTTTAGCCATTTTCTATTTCTCCTTCCGTTATGGAAAAGCAATTAATATTTAAACTGGTTATATGTTGCCTTTGAATAAGCTGAACCTTTACCATTTACAGAAAGGCCAACTTTAAGTTTCAAAGAAGCTGCAAAGTCAGCAGAAACAATGTACTCTGTGATTTTGCCATCTTCAATTGTTGCTGTAATCCAAATGTTTGTATAGTTTGCTTTTGACTCGTTAGCAACAACCGTAACTACACCTTCACCCAATGCGCCATTTATACTTGTTTGAACTTCTGCAAATGTAATAAAGTCACCTGTTGCACGGTCCATTGGATTCTTGCCATCTCTCAATGGGTTTGTTGTATCTTTAATTCTTGCTTTGTAAACATTGCCATTTATTGAGCATTCAACAATATCACTAGCCTGAATGTTTGATGCTTTAATTGCATATTTTGTTGCATCAACATCGCTCATACCTTCTGGTTTTTGGCCGTTAGTAAAGTCAGCTGTCTTTGGAGGCTGACCATCTTTTGGAATGCCAAGGAATCCACCAACAACACTATTAAGGTCTGAATTCTCATCTACACCTTGAATAATTCCATTAAGAAGGCTTGTTGCACTACCTACATCGATAGCTTCAACGAAACCTGCTTCTCTTGTCATCTTATATGTAGCTTTTGAAGCTTTTGCTGTTGCTTCATTGATTGCTTTTGCTACATCTGCCTTTTCGTCAGTTGCACCTGCATTGCCTGCATTACCTGCATTGCCAGCATTACCAGCGTTGCCTGAATTGCCTGCATCACCTGTGCCTGCATTTGATGAGCCATCATCATAATCATCAAAACCATTTGATGTGTTACCAGACTGAACATTGTTGCCTGTTGTTGGAGCAACTGTTGCTGGTGTGAAAGCAATAATAGCAAGCGAATAAACCATTGCGATTGCAAGGAAGAATGCTAATGCTTTTGTAAATGTTCCAAAGAAGAGCTTTCTTTTAGCGGCTTTCTTTTCTAATCTAGCCTGTACTTCTTCGGGTGTTCTAACCTTTTTTGCCATTTTGAGGTTCCCCTTTCAATGATATGTATTCATATACATACTAAATTTACAACAAATTTCGCAAAATGTCAATCAAAATTTTATTGATTTTTCAAAATCTTTTTATAAACTGAACTAATTGGTAATCCGACCACGTTAAAATAGTCACCATTAATGCCTCTGATGAATTTTGAGGCAAGGCCTTGAATACCATAAGACCCTGCTTTATCATAGCAATCATTTGAATCAATATAAACATTTATTTCTTCGTCTGTTAGCGGATAAAATTCAACTTTTGTTTCTTCTGCAAAAGTAATTGAACCCTTATTGCTTATAGCACAAACACCTGTGAATACAGAATGCACTCTACCTGAAAGACTTCTCAACATGTTAAAAGCATCTTCGCGGTCTTTTGGCTTGCCTAAAATCTTATCATCAAGCACAACAATAGTGTCAGCACCCAAAACTACTTCGTCTTCGTTTCTCTCAACAGCCATTGCTTTTCGTGCTGCCAACATTACAACTGCATCTTCGGGATTTGTGCCTTCTTTAATAGTTTCATCAGCGTCAGCTGTGCGGATTACAAAATCAAATCCTGCGTTTTTTAATATTTCACTTCTTCTGGGTGATTTTGATGCAAGTACAAGTTTCATATTTTACCCTCATTTTTAAGTTGATTGATTTTTAAAATCATTGTCTGAGTTTTGCTGTCGGGCAGTTCGCCATTCATTACCATCTTGACTGCATCTTCAAGAGAGATTTTATAAACCTCTAAAAATTCGTCTTCGTCAGG
>JAZQWV010000034.1:0-23687 GCA_045632525.1 Candidatus Fimenecus sp. | reverse complement strand
CCTTATCTCGGTTAAATTCTCGTACTAAATTCTAATAAAATCATGTACTAAATGCAAACTAAATCTCGTACAAATAAATGGTGATGAACCATATGCTCATCACCATTTATTTTCACATAAATTAAGCAGTCAAATCCACAGCAGTTCCACCATCTTCAGTATCAATATTATTAGCAGTATTTCTTGCAAAGAAGTTGTTGTACATAAGAGCATGATTGCTGTTAATTTTTAATCCAATTCTGTTATCAACAATAACGCACCCAAATACTCTAAAATATACATTAGATGAACCACCACCCACACCATCAGAACTATAAATACCGTAACCACCTCCACCACCTTTATTATCATGCACATAAGCGTTATAAATATCAACAACAGCTCTATTTATTGGTGACGAAATACCGCCCTTTCCGCATCTGCAAAATTCGCCGCCAATAACAACACCCTTGACGTCATCATGCTGTGATACACCATCATCAGAGCAATCATGACAATTGCAATTTATAATTGCAGAATCTCCTCTTCCATGTGTATTTATACCATCATTCCAGCTATAATAACACTCGCAATCGTTACATTTAAGTTCGCCATCTTCAATACCAATGCAGTTACCATTTACAGAACAAGCCGCCACGCAGGCGTTCATTTCTACGCAACAATTTATGCCCCTCAAACAATCATAATAACTGTGTTTTAATTTAGTATCAAACAGCGAAACCTTACCAGCACTAATATCAATAATATAGCTGTAGACGACATATGAGTATCTTTCTCTATTAGGCGAATTAATATAGAAATATCCGTTATACCAAGTAAAACTATTTTGAGTATTTTCGCATGTTGCAATATCATCAACAGGTAACAGCTTAATGTCATCGCCATAACAGGCAATGTTATATCTATTACCTTTCCACGAAGAACCTTCAGCATTTTCAGTCAACGGTCTCGTTTTATTTATATAGCATTCCGTTATTCTTGAATCAGCAGAATATTCTGCTCGTTTAATACTATTATAGTCCTCAACATTAAGTTCAGCATCACCAAAAATAGTAAAACCGTTTCCAATAATTGCTAAATCTTTACTAATAGGAATATTCTCAAAAATATCAGAAAGAAGATAAACACGCTTTGCTTTTAATTCAATAGCTTTTTTGATGGTTTTAAGTGGAGAACTTTCTGTTCCACTATTATTTTCATCATTACCCACATTTGATACATAATAATCTTCCTGTATTGTATCCATGTCAGGTTTTATAAACACAGCATCAATAGAATTACTACCACCATAAATAGAGAAATAAACAGTAACAATATCCGAAGGAATTTCAAGCGAACATTCATATTTATTTGTATCAGCATTGAATGTCATCAAATGAGATGTTACATATCTTTGTTGAATAAGATTATCCTCATTAGTTATAAGTGTTGCAACAGTTTCATTAGAAGTTATTTCTTCAATACTCAATTTAAGAACACCGCCGTTTTTGATTTTATTAACATCAATAATGCAATGTTTTCCAGCTGTGCTATCAATAACGGGTTCAGTACCCACAGGATTCCTTTCGCTACCAATAAGATAACGTCCCTTTGTCAAAGCAATCTGCTTGTACTCAGGAATTTTATATATATAACTATTGATCTCACTTATTTCATTGTTGATTTCATCTATATCATCTTCAATTTTTTTCCTTTCAGAAATATCAACAACTGTTACTCTAATTCTAAGATTAGTACCGCCCTTACCAGCCGAGAACTGAATAAACATAAGGTATTTATTACCATCGCCAGTTATTACAGCACTATCAACCTCAGTATTATCATTGTAAATAACTCGATCTCCAGCACTATTATAAACAGCAAGAACGGGATTGTTGCCAATCTGTGTTCCGCTAATGATCTCCCATTTAAATATATACTGATGCCCATTTTTTAGAGTGAATGTAGAATCCTCAAGCCATGCAGACGGATAAGGATTTGAAATACCACAAGCTAATGTGTCGGACAATCTCATTTTTACAACAGCTGGTGCTGTTGTAGTTCCATTTATAACAATATCATATCCTTGTGTTTTTATATCACTAAATCCATATGAACTATATGCCTGAGACCCATCCTCTTTATTGTATATTACCTGATTAGCAACAGTTTCACCCTGCTCAACTTTATTATTCAGAGCCTTAATATTATCACCAGTTACTTTAGCATCAGCCGCCGCGCCTGTGATTGTTAAACTGGAATCCACAATAACAGCACTTCCGACAGGCTCTACATTTTCATCAAGCCAATCGGTCACAAGATCAGGAACATCCCCAGCAATAGCACCCGGAAGTTGTTCCGCAACAGTATCTCCAATTTGATCCGCTACAACATCATCAATTTGATCCGCTACAACATCATCAATTTTTTCATCTACAATAACAGGCAGTTTTTCATCCAAAATCGGAGAGAGTAATGCATCAAGTGTGCCGTCCTCCGCCATAGCGTCAAGAACATTTCTAAGTTCTTCCTCAATGTCAAGATCATCAAAATAATTATTAACATAATCCTGTAGCTGAGTATAAGCATTAGCAAGAGCACCAACATTATCTTCAACAGCACTTACATCAGTGATAACGTTATTCAAATAATTAACAACCTTGCACAGAAGTTCATAATAACTCAAACTATCATCATACGTCAAGGGCAATGCCATTTGGCACCAAAATCTAAATGGTTCCAGTCCAGTATATCCCTCCAGCGAAGGTGTGAAATTAGCGTGAGGATTTTTAGGCATTTTATCTCTCTCCTTTACCACAGCCCGAAGAACAGATCACTAAGTTCTTCAATAATCATTTCATCAATATTGATGAAAGTTTCTCTATATTCAAGCAACATTGCCGCATAAGTCATACCACCGCTTTTGCCAACAACATGCTGTAAATATTCATCCGTATTCGTACTAACTCTATTACCAATTTTATCAACATTACCACTTTCATTACCCTCTTCATTATTCTTGCTAAATTTATCATAATTATTACTACTCACCTCACTATAATTTTCTTTAATATTTCCTCTATCGCTTGTGTTCTCATTTTTAGCACTTGTACCACTACCATTAGAAGTCTCAACATAATTGCCATTATTCATTTCACTTGTGTTATTATTCTCAACATTATTTTCATTATAAGTTTTCACATTTTTATCAGTAGCATTCCCGCTCTCAACATTATCCGTAATAACTTTCCTCGTTTCAGTTTTATTTTCACTTCCACTTTCATTAGACATTGAACTTTCATTACCAGTATTAACACTTCCGCCAATTTCTTTAGTTTCAGAATTTGTAGTTTCATTAGTTATATCATGAGTAGCATTTGTTAAATACATGTTATTAGCAAGACCAGCAGGTGCAGAAGAATTAGGAACATTCATTCCGTCAATTCCACCCTGCGGAGTATCGCTAAACATAGTCCATTTGTCAGTGTTAGAAACAGTATTTGTATTGCTTTGTCTGTCAGTATTAGAACTATTTGCATTTTCTCCCGTATAATCAGCAGAAGTATTATGCGTTTTATTTTCATTATTTTTATTTTCTTCACTCCCATTATTGCTAATAACATGTTCAGCCATTCTATCATCAGAAACAGTACCAGTATGCAGATTGGTTACTCCGCCGTTAATCTGCTTTTTATTGCTATTATCACCACTTTTAACATTTTCATCGTTTCTTCTTTCCTCACCATTAATTGTTTTGTCATTTTCACTTACAGTAGCGTTATCACCATTTTTAACATTCGTATCACTTCCCTGCTCTACCCCTTCATTATTCCTTGTATTACTTTTAGCATAAATTTCGGAATTACTTTCATTAACAGCACCGCTTTCACTTCCTTGATGATTTGTCGTTAAATCAACATCATAAAAAGGATTAAATGACAGCAAAGCACTTGTATAAAGTTGATTGTAATAAGGCATTATTACATTAAGACGATCTTCAAGTCTTAGCTTCCAAAGACCATAGGTTTCTTCACTAATTTCTCTTGTATAATAATGCCTTAAAATTTTAATTTCAAGTGGAAGTCTGTATGTTTCATCAAAAATAGGAAAATTAAAATCAAAAATTAATGGACAGGCGTTTTCAATAACATCTTTAGCTGAATTAAATCCAACACTCGAATCATGCCCGGTTAATGATTCACATAGAAATCTAATCTCAGTAGTATATTTACTCACATAACCACCTCATTCCGTTCTCAAATCAATTGCCAACGGTGACCCGGTAATTGCACCTGCACTTTCAAAAGTATTTTCCTTATTATTTTCAATAATTTGTTCAGTTTCTCCCTTGAACATAATTTCATCATCAGCTTCACGATAATCTTCACGATAAACGCAGTCAATTTCATCATCAAGTTCATCCGCAAAAAGATCATTAATCATTCTACAAGCCTGTTTTCTTGCATTAAGCCTGCTGTATCTATTAGCGATTGTACCACCCATATTTCGAATAACTTCATCGCTCACCATTCTTTCCTTTTTCTGGAAAGAAATATTACTAATACCGAGATAAGTCAGAACTTCATTATAATACCTAATCTTAAGATCATAAAGTTCCGAACCATGATACGGTGCTTCGGTATTAATGACTTGAATAGAATTAGGGCTGATGTTTTTGTTATCGCCATAAATAACAGGCTGATTCCCCTCGTACTGCATATAAGCATTCTTCATAGTTAATCTCTGCGTTTCATCGCAGTTAATAAGAATAGGCGTTTTCTGTGCTTTTACATTAACTTCTATTGTTCTATCAATCTCAAATAGTCTCTTAGCAAAAATTTCAACATCAAGGGCAGAATTTGTGTGTAATTCGTTATTAAAAATAATAACAGAATTTGTTTCATCAAGTTCCATCTGATACCCATTGCTTGCATACGCTCTGCGTTCCATAGGAATTTGATATACGTTAAGTCTACCACCAATCATACAACGTAGAGCAAGAAAACCAAGGACATCGTCTTTAAAAAAGACAGCCATTCCTTCACCAAAAAGGCACATTTCAAGAAAACGGGTATCAACACTTTTTGGCATGTTAATCCACTCAAACATTGAAATCGACAACCCCATCAGGCGATTATAATACTGAATAAATTCAGCATTATTATATCTTTGGGATTCCCAAAATTGAGCATTTTTTACTTTACCCATAATTACCTCATAATTCAGTGTAATGGTATTCGTATTCCCAACCGTTACCAAAATCAGCTATGATATACTCATCTGCCATATAAGGCGAAGTCAGGAAATTAATACCAGAATAACTAAATCTCAGATTTTCATCTACACCCATAATACGACAAACAGTGCTATCAGTAAAGGAAAGTATGCCTAAAATATGTTTATCAACATTAAATAAATCATTTTTGCTATAAGCGCATTCAACATGATATGTATATTCTTCGGTTTGCTCGTCATAAACTTCACTAACATAAAACTCAACAACCAGTATATCATCAGGAATTACAGTTGCATTTTTAATACCCTGTTCTGCCTTGTTGAGTTTTTCAGAAGTCACGATATCACCGTTTGCCCAATTAGTAGGAATGTATGCCATGTTAATTTACCTCCGTTAAATAGTTTATACAGATTGTACTTCACCAAGGATCATTTCGCCTGATCTCCCAGTATTTGCAATATTTAATTGACCATAAGTTGGATTTGTAAAATCCCCATAATCGCCAATAACAAGATTATTTTTATTTTTCCAGAATGTAATACCGTGGTCATAAATAGCTTTAATTTTAACGCAATCGTCAGAAGGAATATTACCAGTTATTTCACATCCAACAGTTTTAGTATATGTCCAGTTTAATCTTGCATTTCTATTAGGAACTTTAACTCTATGACAAGAATACCCAAATCTGCTAAAATATTCATCTATAATCATAGCAAATTCTTGTCTTATTGATTTCTGTCTAAATATAATGCTATCAGTCCCCATTTGCAGATTAAGAAGAGTATCTGCTGTCTGTCCATATACTGTACCCGGAACCATTTCCAATTCGTTTTTTCTTTCTATTTTTGTAGCAATAGCATCAACTAATGTGTTTAAACCACTACCAATTAAATTAGTGTTAGGACTACCTGCAACACTTGAAAGTCCTGTTATTATAGCACCTAATCCCATTTGTGCTATACCAATATTCCTTCTTAGGTTAAGGTTTTTTTCATTTCTTGCAAGCCACACCTGATAAGCGTCACCAACCCACGGCGATTGAACGTTAATTTGAACGTTCATTCCACCTTGAAAGTTATCCGTTTCTCCATTATAATATCTCGGAAAACAAAGACACGAAGGAATGCCAAAAGGCGTACCAACAATTCTAAATTCACCAGCATGTCCTTGCGGATACCAGTATTCTAATTTATATTCGGCAGTATTGCCTTGCATATCATCCAATTCAATAAACGTGTAAGGGTAAGTAAAAAGTTTTTTATTTTTCGGCTCATACGAACCAAATGTTGTTAATACAGGACTAAAATTTATATAATCCGAAGCATAGTTAAATGGGCTATCTTGTGTGGTATTTGGGATATATCCCATAAATCTCGGGTATTGATATATTGCAACAATAGAATCTGGTATACCATGCGTAACGAAATCTTGAATATGTGCTTTTAATATTTCACTTGAATGTGGATAATTAGGGTCTGTAGTATCAAGATTTTTTAAATCGTAACATTGATAATGTAGTCCAGTAAAATAATTTGCCATAATGGTCGGTTTATATGATACAACACTACCGCCTTCAACAGTAGGATCAAAATGTGAACTTTCAACAACGGCAACTCTCGTGCTATCTAAATTATATTCATAATTTTTATTTACCCAATATCCGCTTCCTAAATCTAAGTTTTCTTCAACAGTATTTTCAAAATAATTATCTGTTAAACTATGTTCCCTTTCGACAAAGCACTTATCAAGTGTATAGTCAAAATGCCAAGTCTGAATAACATCTATTTCAAAATTAATTTTACTTACACCTTCATTTATATATTCCACACTTAATATGAAAGCATAAAACCATTTATTATGATGTGTAGTATTTTGATACATTAAATATGTACAATCCCACAAATCATTCTGGTTAATATTAACTTGTATCCACCCACGTTCTTTTCTTTGATATGATTGATTGCTAAGTGTATATTTTATCTTCGAAAGAAAATACTCAGTCTGCTCAACTTTACCTTGAAAATAAATAGTATGGTCGTAATCAGAATTTAAAGAAACATTTCTTAATATATGTAATGTGGTATTAGGATAAATATACATACATTCCTCCAATTAAAAATGGGGTAGAATTTACCATTCCACCCCATTTATAATCTCATCGAGTGGATTTGTAAATAGGAAGCATCAACTTTTAAGTGTCATTTTTCCAACAACACCTTGTCCCACTACATCCGAACTTTCGAGTCAGCCACCGGCATCATAAATCGTAATTGTCGCGGTATCAGTTTTGGTAGAATCAAATGCGCTTGTTGCCGTTACGGTGATTTCCGTACCCGCTTCAATATCAGGAGAAACACTAAGAACGCCAAGAGGAGAAATGCTCACCACATCAGGTGCCGCTTCACCACTAATAGTTGCAGTCCACTTAACAGCTTTAGAAGCAAAGTTAGCGGAAACAACAGTAGCGGAAATAAGCAGGCTCTGACCGGGCATAATAACAGCAGTATCGGGAGAAACCGTTACACTGGAAATGGCAGGAGCACCCGGCACAAACACCGCCGCATTAGCGAACGGAGAAGCACTAAAGGTTTTCCACACATGGAGCCAATAATTCCAGTAAAGACCTTCGGCATTATACTGTTCAGTGAATTCAAGAAGATTATCAAAAATCATGAACCAATCTTCGTCAATAATCACAGCGGGAACAGCATTAAGAGCGGCAATTTCTCCATCAGTGAGAGGCGTATAACCATCACCATCCGCAAACAGAAGAGCAAGTCTTTCGGTATCAAGTTCACCAAAGGAATCAACAAGAACTCTGTGACCCATAAAGTCGGCTTTGCTCATGTTGAAAGCAGTGGCAAGAACTTCAACGTCCATCGTTGCATCAAATTCGGAATTAACAATAATATGCTGTCTCTCTTTGAGGGTATAATTCTGAACACCAGTGATATTATATTTCGTGCTCATGAATTCAAAATTATTGGAAGTTCCTTTGATAGTTCCAACAATGGATTTCATGTTAGCAGAAGATACGGAAGGAACCTGAACCGCTTTAAGTTCGCCGTTGAGAATATGACGCCCAATCAGGTACTTCATAACCTGAAATTCATCATAGTTCGCGGCAGTGTACATAGCATCAACAATCTTTGCAATCAGATCGGTAATTCCCTGCCAAGAGAGAAATGCCTGTCTAAGCTGTTCACGCTGAATAGTGGACTTGTAAAACTTCTGATAATTAAGCGGATGGAAAGCGGCTCTAACATCAGGAATTTCACGCTTAAATACCTTGTTTTCAGCGACAGCAGGATCATACTCAAAAGGCTTTGCAATATTGACAAAAACTTCTTCAATAGTTTCACCAAATTCAAGCAGACCCTTCTTAAATCTTGACCAAGGGTTAGAGTAAAGTTTGGAAGTAACAATGACACGACCGATACGATTAACAAGAGCACTAAGGAATTCATTCTGGAGAACGGCATCATTCATGATAATGAGACCAATCTCCTTAATGTTGTTCTGAGAAATAGAAGCTACAGGAACATAGTTTTTATAGTTCGCAGATGCACTATTTCGGATAGCATTAAGAATTTCCTCAGAACTTGCGGAAAGTTTGTTTACGAGCGGAATAGTAGGCATTTAAATTTCCTCCATTATTTATTAGTAAAGAGATCGTCAAAAGTAACCTCTTTTACTTCTTTTTCTTCTTCTCTATTCATAGGCTCATAGCATCCACCATCTGAATTGAGAAATCTGTGACGATATTTTGCTTTCCACGATTCATCAAGTTCGTGATATTTCTTTTCCCAATCTTCACCAGTACCGTTAGCTTTCTTTTCAAGATCATTAAAGGTATCTGTCATATCTTCGAGAAAACTAATTGCTTCATCGGAAGTATCATTTCCGATTTTTTCATGCACACGATTGAAGAATTCTTCACGTTTAAGGATAGGCATATTAAATCTCCTTTATGTCGGAATAATTGTGGTTGTTTCAAGCACAACAAGATACGGGCGTTGACCAATAATAGACGGATCAATAGCGGAAGGAACACTAAAAATTGCGTTTGATAGAGAATTAAATGTATTGCTCACAAGGGATATTGCTTGTCCTTCATCTTTGGCATTAATCGCCGTGGTGAATGTTTGAATGTTTCCATATACGTTATTAGTAACATCATATAGCTTATATTTAACAAGAACCAAGTATTCGTTCATATTACACCTCGCTTAGATGAATAGAGTAGATGAAACACTCATAATTTCAATGTAATTTCTATCGTACCCATCAATCTTATTTACAACATTAGATAAACTTGAAAATACAGCCATTACAGCGGATATTGCCATTGAACTATTTTTGGCAATCCTTCTAATAACAATCGAGTGGGTCGAAGTTGACGCATCTGAATGCGTGATATAATAATTAATTGTGACAATATACTGGTGCATTTTATCTCCTTATAATTTAGCAATTAACCACGGAGGAAGCCCTTTTCTTCGCGTGTGTGGCGGTACAGGTGTAGGTGGTTCTGGAGGATCAGGAGGATCGGGTGGTGAACCACCGAGGAAAAAGTCCATAATGTGCAACGAATTATCGCCGGAATCCGATACAGATAAATAAGCATTTGAGGCGTGCCACGGTACGCGTACACCGTTATCATCGAAAAATAACTGTAAATAACGCCTTGCGGCATCCACTCTTACTTGTCCAGTTCCATCATCAATTCCTTCCCAATGATGAAACCATTCCATTGTTAAATCAGTTATATTTGTGCTTGTTGATTGAAGAAATTCTGTGAGGGTATTATATGCGGAAGGATAACCAGCACCGTTAGGAACCCAAATATCCTCATAAATTAGAAATTTTAACTGCCCATATCCACTGTCTCTTGCGTAACCATTATTATCCAAATAATCGAACAATGCGGTACGCCTTGAAACTTGTGAATTATCTGTCCACTGTCCCAAACCATACCCCGGGTTTCCAACGACAAGCCCTTCCCATATACCCGGATTTACCGTAGATTCTTGCCAAAAGTTACCACAAATAGCGGCAATTACATACAAATTTGTTGAATAAGCCATTACATGAAAATTTTATAGAATCTATACAGAATAACAATCATTTCTTCTCTTGTTATATTCTGTTCCAGTCTATAATCATCTTTACCGGAAGTATAACCCTTAATCAGTTCATTTTTGATAGCCCATTTTATAGCATCATTAGACCAATCATGCCCTAATTTTACTTCTTCCGGTTCATTCTCATATACACCATAGCCATTATAAATATTGAGCAAATCACAGGGATTAAATGGAGAGCCATTTCTTCTACATTCAAAGTGGCAATGACTTCCGAAAGAATATCCTGTATTTCCTTCAATTCCGATTGGCTGTCCCTGATAAACAATGTCATTTTTATCAACAAGTCTTTCGCTCATATGACACAGAAAAATTTCAATGTCATTATGTTTAATTTTAACGTAATTTCCCCATTCCCACGTTTTGTTACTGTGGTCTGTAATCATGGTAGATGATTCAATTTTACCGTCACAAGGTGCGATAATAGTTTTTGAATCAAGACCAACAAGATCAATACCATTATGCCATTCAGTTTTGCCGTTTAAAACGCGATAACCATAACGAGATTCTAATTCAACCCTACCCTCATATGGCAAAATAAATTCTTTCATTTCATTCAGCTTTATTCTCCTTATCATCTTTAAGTTTGTTCAAGAACGGCTTAAACAGCTTATAAAGCGCAGGGTTAAGAAGAGCAAGATTTTCAATAATTGAAACAAGTTCCATAATACAAATATAGCTTGCAACACCAATTAAAGCAGGAATATCAACGCCAAGTTTAATATATTCTGCACCATATTGAAGAAGCCCTGCACCAAAAACAGTGAGAATTTCAGACAGTTTGTGGTACATTCCTTTTCTTAAAATGGTACTATTAAGTCCATCTTTTGCTAAAGCCTTAATCAATCCGGTGAGAATATCGAAGCCGATGAAAGCTAAAACTGTGATATATACTGCCATTGTCGAATACCTCCCTATGGTTAATTATAGCACATAATGCGGCTAAAGTCAAGAGGGTATTTAAAATATTTTTCAAAATATATTGACTTTTGCTCTGTCATGTGGTATAATTATAAGGGATAAATGAAAGGATAGCACTATTTATGTTTTACGATGGAACAAAATTACTGTCAATGTTAGACCTTAACGGCGAAAAACCTGAGATATATTTATGTACTGCCAATAGATCAGCGGGTAAAACAACGTTTTTTAACAGACTTGTTGTAAGAAAATACCTCGAAAATAAAGAGAAGTTCGCTTTGTTGTATAGGTACAATTATGAACTTGATGATATAGCAGATAAATTTTTTAAGGATATTGGAAGTCTGTTTTTTCAAGATTATACGCTGAGAAGCGAAAGAAAAAGTAACGGTATTTATCATGAATTATTTATTAAAAAGAGATCCGATCCTGATGAATATGACGGATTGTCTTGCGGTTATGCCATTACAATCAATTCCTCAGATCAGATAAGAAAATTATCTCATTTCTTTTCTGATGTTCAGAGAATGATTTTTGATGAATTTCAGTCAGAATCCAATCATTATTGTCCGAATGAAATAACTAAATTTATTAGTATCCACAATTCCATAGCAAGGGGACAAGGTGCACAGTCAAGATATGTACCTGTATATATGCTTTCAAACACTGTGAGCATCATAAACCCTTATTATACTGAACTGGGGATTGCAGAAAGATTAAAGCATGACACAAAATTTTTAAAAGGTGACGGTTATGTACTTGAACAGGGATTTGTTGAAGGGGCAAGCGAAGCACTGAAAAAATCATCTTTCAATAGAGCATTCGCGAGAAATGATTATCTTGCTTATGCGTCGGAAAATGTGTATTTAAATGATAACACAGCTTTTATTGAAAAGCCGAAGGGTAGAAGTAAATATCTTTGTACATTAAGATATAAACAGTGTGACTATGGTATCAGGGAATACCCTGACAGCGGTTACATTTATGCAAGCAACAGACCGGACATAAACAATCCGAATAGAATTTCTGTAACAACTGATGACCATAATGTTAATTATGTTATGCTGAGATCGAATCAGTTGTTCATATCTACACTTAGATTTTACTTTGAAAAGGGATGCTTTAGATTTCAAGATTTGAAATCTAAAGAAGCACTGATTAAAGCTATTTCTTATTAAGTGTATCTGGGTACGTATTTTCTATTGAACGTAATGGGTAGCCCATCTGGAATATGATGCCATTTTCGTTTGACATTCATGGCTGTTTGCTTTAGAATACCGTGCCTTATAGATACAGGGGCAGAGTATACAAAACTCTGCCCCATATTTTTATATGTTTTTAAGTATCAAATGTAACTTTGGAATGTCGTTTATTGTGAGTTCTTTTTCAACGTCTATTGGTTCAATTCCTATTTCGCAATTATTATCAAACCAATGAAGTTGAAATTTGAAATCATCGCAGTAAACAGATACAACATCTTTGGTATAATCAATGCAGAAATGTAACTTGTTTTCCATGAAATTTTCTATCAACATAAATAGTGTATCATTAACGCTTCTGTCTGTAGGAAGAATTACCATTTTAGCCCTCCATTATTCCATAAATTCTTATTGAATTAAATAACGAATATATTAACTGTAAAATCTCTGCTCTGTTATAATAAGAAGCATTATAATCCAGTAACACAGTAAGTGAATAACCTTGAATATTGATATTATTTATAATTTGGGATTCCGTATAGAGGAATTTCATGGCTACACAGTGTATATCGTTTTCAAAAAGACTGATGGTTAATACGCCGTCTTCTTTATTAATATTATAATTATAAAAATAGTAATCAATATTTTTAAAAAGACGTGGAAATATATTTTCTGTTGTTTGATCTCTCAAATCAAGTATATAAGTTTGCATGTTAATCTCCTTATTCAATTTTATCTCTGTATTCACTTTTAAGTTTTCGCTCCTTGTTCATATATTTCTTCATACTGAATGTGTCTCCATCGAAATCAGTTTCTTGTGTGTACCATCGGTATTTACATTCCTTGCATTGTCTTTGCCTAAAAATAATGTCATTTTCATCAAGTGTGTTTATCACATTTGATTTTCCACCACAAACAGGACAAGTCATAAATCCTCCATTTTAAGTTGCTCCATTTCGTTAATTGAAATTCCTTCAATTCCCGCACTTTCATTACTGTCTGTTGCTTTAAAATAGGCGTCTGAAAATTGCGGAAACATGAATTCAAACATTAGATAATTGGCGGCATCTGTCAGATATTCTGTATTATGCGTTTCTTGATATTTTTTAATACATTTCATACATGACGCAATCGCTTTAACATACCCGCGTTTAAAATTTATTCTTGCAGAACCATATTTATAATAGGATACTGCGACACGGTTTTTTCTTAATTCATCAAATTCAGTTGAGTATTCTGTGTCTAATAAATTCATAAATAGTACCTCAAAGATAATAGTCTAATACTGTACCCGCTAAATATTCTACATAGTCTTGCCCTTCAAACCAGTCAGATAACCAACAATATTTAACATCTGCAAATGTCTCGTTATTATAATATAAAAACTGATAAGAATAATCCCATTCATCTCTTTTATTAAAACGTGTTCTGATAAGTATAATTAAATCAAAACCATTATAGCGTGTACAAAAATCATCTAATTCTTCCTCTGATTTAGATTCAAATGGTGTGAAATGCAAATCTTTAATTTCCATTAATTTGTACTCCCCAAACCACCTCTATCAGAATTGTTTAATTCAGACGAAATAATAAAGGCTAAATCTGGTTGATGTTTGACTATTCTGAATTGACATATCCTTGAATATTCTGGTATTGTGGTTTCGCGCCATAAACAATAAGCGGGAAAATGCCAAATGTCATTATCTCCTTTGTAGTCTTCATCGATTATTCCTAAAGAGTTTGGCATAAAAATTCCAAACCTTTTGAACGTAGAAGAACGTGGTGCAATTACAGCTTCATATCCCTTTGGAAGTTCGATACAAACACCTAATGAAATATATTTAAAATCGCCTCTTTCCATCTTGATTTCTTCGATATTTCTTAAATCAAACCAATCACCGTGTTTTTCAATATTATAAATTTCATTTGTGAATTTAATTCTTAAAATTTTCGTGTCACTTAGCATTGTATTCCTCCGTTTCAATACACTCAAGAAACCCATCAAAAAACCATGTACCGTTCTTTGAGTATATGTATGATCTAATTGGTATGTCATATTCAAATGCTACAGTATATTCACATTTGCATCCGTGTGATTTCTTATAATCAACAGGAATTAATGTAATATCAGCATCTTTCATTGTAATGATAGATTTACCCAAAAATTCAATCGGATTGCTTTCGCCTTCAACATAATCTTCATTTAGTGAATTGATAAAAACAATATCATCTTTATACTTATCATATTGTCTTAAAAAATCACTAATAATGCACTCTCTTTTAGCAAGTGCTTCCATGTAATTCAAACCTTTTGTTCTCATTGATAGGAATACATTAAGCATTTTGTCACCTCATTTCATATGGAACTTCATATAAAATTACTCCGCCGGGTATTCGTTTTGGAATAAGTTTTCCGGGCAATACAAGACCTGTTTTAAAATCTGTCAATTCAAGTTTGTTATTGAAAAAATCTCGTTCTTGTTTAGTCCATTTCTCTTCCTTTACTTCTTCACCAATAGCTTTTAGAAAAATATTCTTACTTCTATCTGGCATACCTGCACATTTTACATTATAATATGGCTTTTTTATAAGCTCTCTGTTTTCGTGCGTTATATGTTCAATATACGTTTTTTGTCTAACGAATAATGCTTCATCCCAACAGCTTTCGAATTTCCAGCAACAGAAATCTTTTGGATGCTCAATAACACCTACCAAATCATCAGGCATTAAATCACAATGAATGCTATCTGTATCAGCATAAATGAATCCGGGTTTATCAACACCGTGATAATTCATTTGTGCGGCTGTAATTGTAAAATTCCTTGCATAGCTTGTTATAGCAGAACCAACAGGAATATAACCCGGCTTTTTATTGTTCTGACATACAATAGAATATTTAACAACACCATCTTCTAAACGTGCAACTTTAAAACTTGAATTTGTGTTAGATGCCATTTTACCATAAAGATTATTTAAGAACAATTTTGCTAATTCTCTTAATGCTCCTGTTGATTCCAGTTTTATCTTTTTGTATTTCTCAATGTATTCATCAAAAATTCCAAGCTGTGCATCAAAATAACACCCATCTAAAATTTCTGTTTCCATCAAGTGATAATGTTTTTGAAATAAATACCAGTCAGTTTGTGTCATTGTCATTGTAACTGTTGCCGGAACAATTTCACCGTCAACAGTCTGAATAAATTTAACGTATTTTCCGGTTTCACGATCTAAAACATCTGAACATTCAAGCATTTCTGTTGGTTTATACCTCATGTTTCCTTTCATTTGTATAAAAGGTAACATTCCTTCTTTAATATGGAACATTGTTTTGATTCTTATAAAGAAGTATTTTGAAGGTGATTTTGCTTCTTCCGGTATATAATCACCCTTCCAAAATGTTGGTAAACCAACAGGATATAATGAACCGCTTTCAGATGACATAACTGATGGATATAAACTATTAACATCCGCTGTTGTTCCGTTGTAATATTTTCTGTTCTCTTTTCCTTTAACTAAATAGCACCATCCGCCTCTATATGATTTTCTTACATACTCACCCGCATTCGGAGAGCCATATAAATTTTCGTCGATATTTAATTCGTAAATATTCGGGAATAATTTCTGATAACGTTTGAAACCTATTATTGATTGATATTCGCTCAAACAGCAAGAACCAATGGTTAATTTTTTATGTCCTTGATTGAACATAATTTCCATTGCTTCTTTGATAACAAGAACGTCATTTTTAATATACTCTTCCTCTTCTTTTGTTATTGGACACCCTGCATAGCGTATACCTTCATATTCCATTTCCAATTTTTGATGACTTGTTTTGAATGATTCCCCTATTCTTTTGAGTTTAAATGGAAGAAGTTTATAACTGTCCCTTAATTCAATTATTTTTCCATGAACTTTTATTAGCATCCTGTACCACATTCCCATAGATGATATTGAATATTGAAAGCTATTATTTGGCATATCTCTAACTTTCATAAATTCTATGGTGTTTGCGTCATTTGGATCAGATTGTGTATATGCCTGAGTAAAACCCATCTGTGATATAAGAAATGCTAACCAGAATTCACCATCAAACTTTAAATTGTGATAATAACAAACAACATTACAATCTATTGAAGCGAAATAATCAAATTGGTCTTTTATTGAGTGAAAAACGTGAACATCCTCTGTGAATAATTCAACACAAGCTGAAGCCCATACTTCGGTACTTTTTTGTCCTTTAAAAACTGTTGTTTCAAAGTCTCCAACGAATGTTTTTACTATCTTTTTCATTCATCCCAATCGCCCTCCCAAATACCGAAATCATCAGCTTCGTCACTTGATACAAAATTATCAGCATCTTCACCCCAATAATTAGCTTCATCCATTGATAACGCACCACCATGAAAAATTGTAGCTAATTCGGCGGAAACATTATCTGAAATAATGCCGTCATCGTCATACCCGTCCGTGAGTGTTGCAATAAGTTCGTCAATTCTATCTGCATTTTTAACTATTCTTTCAATTACAGCATTAAGTCCATTCAATTTAATTGCACCATCAAGTGTATTTAATATTCTACGACAGGCATAAATCTGATTAGAATGTCGTGAAGCAAAAATATCTGATGAATCACCCCAGCCGATATAGTGTTTCAATCTTTCTTGTATTCCTGCCAATAATGAAACAGAATCCCTTGCAAATTCACGCTCTGTTTTTCTAATGTGCTTTTGTCTTTCATAATCGTCACGCCATTGCTGAGCGGCTTTGTCAATTTTTTTCTGCTGAGACCGTGAAATCTTGTGCGGTTTTACTTTTCTTCTTTCATTGTCCTTTTTGCTATTAGATGTTTCTGATATTCCATCCTCTTCTCCCGGTTCGGAATAAGAACCTTCGTAACCTTCTTCTCCGTTTTCCTGACCGAATTCAGACCCTTCATTCTGTAGAACAGGTTTTTCATTTTTCCTTCGTACAGGTAGGTTTCCTTGTGCGCCATTTTTCTTACCTTCTTTCTTTAATATTTCTTTTTGCCTGTCCTCGTTTAAATCCCTAAATTTTCTTGCCCAATCTCTTGATTTTGCGGCATCGCCCATGCCACGCATAAATAATTGATAGTCTTCATAACTTAAATTGGCTATAAATTGCTTTGATTCTTCGATTTTTCCTGCATCTAAAAGTTTTTGATTTGTCTCGTATAATTGCCGTGCTAATTCTCTTTGTTTTTCTACATCAAATCTTTCGTGACCAAATCTCTGCTTATACTCTAATTCTGTTTTTCTTGCATTGGCTTTAGCTAAGTTTGTTAAATTTGAGAGTTTTCTTTGGGTTTTTTCAATCTCAATACCTAATTTTCCTGATAAAACTTCGCCTGTATCGATATCAATATATCCTTCGGATTTTTTAATAAGTTTATCTGGAGATAATTTACTTAGCTTTTCAATGTCTTTTTTCTGAATATTACGACCTAATTCTTTAATTTTTGGTGGAACAACTGATTCATCAAAAACATAACCACGTTCACGCAGATTTGCAATTCTCTTTACAATGCGTGATCGTTCTCTTGAATACTCTTTTTGAAGTATCCTTTGTTTTTCTTTTGGTGTCATTGCTGTACCTCGTTTATATAACTATCGGGCGAGATTTTTTCTCGCCCGATACTGCTGTGTAAACCGATAGTATTAAATTTTAATTAGATGATAGAACAGGTGATGAAATCTTTGCCATTGTAATTGTTGGAAGGAACTTTGTAAATTTCAATCTGAAATTCCTCGTCGGTTTCGGCTCTCATTTCGTCCCAAATATCCTTAAAGGATTTCCAAAAAGAGGGAGAACCAGTGACGTATTTAGTTCCGTTCTTGTCGATAATTACGTAATTCTCATAATCCTTGCGATCTTTGGATTTTTCGTTGTGAATGCTGAGAATTACATAATCAACAGGTGTGATGATGAAATGCTCATTTTCTTTTGCACAGGCATCAATTGTCTGATCGATTTTGTTAGCATTAGTGGTGTCTTTCATTGCGATTCTTTCACGAGCGGAAAGTTCATGAGTAGAGGCGATAATCTTAGCAGAAAAGTTTTCCATTTTAATTCTCCTTTAAATTATAAATATTTGCTTACTGTTCGTCTGCTTTAGTGGAATTACGGGGAGGAAGTTTTTCGGCGTTATCAATGAATTTCTGTTCGGACATTCCATACAGTTCTTCAGTGATATAAGTGGACTTAATGTGAGCAAGTTTGAGAATGTCGGTATTGACGATTTCTTCAATTACTT
The DNA here is from genome assembly GCA_045632525.1 of Candidatus Fimenecus sp. Classification (GTDB taxonomy): domain Bacteria; phylum Bacillota; class Clostridia; order Oscillospirales; family Acutalibacteraceae; genus Fimenecus. The sequence continues at coordinate 4,937 of JAZQWV010000034.1, read as the reverse complement.
CTCTCAGCTTTTCCGGCTTCTTGAATTCTCTCGGAATGTCTACGGTTTTTTCTTCTGCAATTCCCGTTTCTACGTTGATAACAAGAATTGTGGCGTGAGTGGTAGGAATTGTGCGAGTAACCTGAGGAATGCGAGGCATAATTTTTGCGCTCCTTTTAACGCTTCGGATGATTTAAATAATGTATTGTGATAGCTTCCGGAATTGAACCGAAAATCATCCAAACTGCACCAACAGAGCTATCATTTACAGTATACCCATTATATCAGATACTAATGAAGTGAATATGGATATACTGTTAATAAAGCGTTAAATCGGAAATTACAGGGTTTTCAAATACTGTACTGAATTTGTTAAATCCCTGCACAATGAGCGGTACTTACATGTACGACAATCCTTGCATTTGCTTTCGTATTTTAGGGTATCAAGCATTGAAACCATGATATCTAAAAGAAATAACTTTTCTTTGCGTGAATATGAGTTTTTTGTTTTAATCGTTATCATCGTTGTTCTCCAGTAAATTATCAACTAAAATTTGTGTGGGCGTTAATGTAATTTTTAATATTGCCAATTCGGTATAAAATTTGCCAAAATGATCGTAGGATGCTATTATATATGCATAAGGTGTTTTGTTTGTATCGTATTGCATCAATTCTTCCGTTATTTGCTCCATGAAATCTGTGATATATTTAACGGATTTTTTTCCAAAAGCTGTGGGATTGTGTGAAAATGTTTGTCTGATGCTGTAAAAGTCGGTTTCTTGCGATGAAACAGGGATGATATTTGCTTCGAGTGAGATCATTTTATAGAACGGTGATTTCAACATTTAAGTTACTCCCTAAAGTGATGATTCTTTTACCTTTTACTGTGTGAATAACTTGATTGTCTGAGATTTCGGTTTCTACTCTTCCAACAATGACAGAATCTCCGGGTTTTTGGGCGTATTTATCGAAGTAAATTATGCCTGCTGAAATTGCTTCATCTACACAGGAATTTTCGAGATAGACTACACGGTGTTCAAGTTCACAGGATACTACAATTGCGTGACGGTATGTTTCCATGTTATTACCTCAATTAAAAGACTAAATCGGTGTATACCTGAGTTTCTCCCTTCATGAGAGAAAAACGGCTATAATCTGCCCAATTTCTGATAACGTATTTTTTGGTTGATTTGTCGTATCCTTCACGAATCCAGACTTGATTTTCTTTCGGGAATTCACACGGTCTTTTTGTAAAGAATTCGCCCTGCTTCAAATCTTTCAGTTTCATGAATAATCTCCATCTGTTTCCGGTACAGACTAACCGATAAATTTTAGAGGTTTATACCTCTGAAATATACCGAAATATTTCGGTATATTTCACAGGCATAAAGCCTGTGGGTTTTTTTTTAGGTGATTTCATAGAATTTCATGACTTCATCGAACTGAGATTTGAGGGAAAGATAACGTTCTCTGAAATAGCTTGTATTTCTGCGCGCTTCAATGTATTTCGCATAAAGTTCGATGCAGTTAGTATTCTGCTCTGGATGGGTGTAATCTCTTGTGTCTGCTTTTGACCATTCTGTGAATGCTTTTGTCTGAATTTCGAGGGATTTTTCATACTGAGATTCTGTGCGGTAATAGTCTGCAATGATTCTGCGATCGTTGTCGATGTTGCGTTCGATTTTTTCCATGAAAATCTCCGTCTGTTTGCGGTACAGATTGACCGATGAATTTTAGAGGTTTATACCTCTGAAATATACCGAAATTTTTTTCGGTGTATTTCACAGGCATAAAGCCTGTGGTTTTATTTGGTTTGAAGAAAACTGAGGTACTGTTTTATAAGTGTAGAATAACGCATATTATCGGAAGTGTGATAATCTATTAATTTTGATTCTTGTTCTTTGCTGAGATCACCAATATCAAGCCAATATCTAATACCTCTTCCGGTTTCGGTATTGCAATTATAATATCTGAAAAGTGTTAGTAAATTATTAAGATCGGATCGAACTGGTTCTTTTGAAATATTGTAATCTGAAATATTAACAAAACAATAGCCGTTAGATGTTGAAATGTAAAGGTTTTCTTTACTGAAATCAGCGTCTAAGAAAAGAGACTTAAAAGATAAATCGGAAATGGAAATGAAAGTTCCTTTTCCTATTGGAAAACCGTTCTGATAAGGTTTAAAAATTATAGCTTTTTTAACCATTTGAGCCTCCTGATTATATTAATATATAGCTTTAAGTTTGTTCATTATTTCAAGTATTGCTTCAGTACAAATTGTATAGATGGAATTCACTGTTTTTCTAAATTCTTCATTCACTGCTTTTTCTGAAACAAGGTCTGTTTCACATTCTTCGAGAATAGCTATAAAAATTTTCTGAATTTGTTCGCTGTTTTCTTCACTTACGTTGGAGACGAAATATTTTACCATTGCATAAAAGTGATCGGTAACTTTTGACTCAAAATTGACGAGATAGAAAACGCCTTTTTTACTTGAAATTGATTTGAAGAAAACGGCTTTTTCATCCCAGTCGTAGGAATAGATGAAACGCGATACAGAGTGAGAGTATTGCTTTGCAATATCGAACTGCTTTTTTGTGATAAAAACCCACGGATTTTCTTCCGTTGTCCTTGACTTCCAATATTGCCAAATTGACAGAAGAAATTTCTCGTGCATGAATTCGTTTTTAATAGGAGCGGAATCCATAATTTTCTCCGATTGTTTGAGATACAATCTGACCATTAGATTATGAGGTTTTCAGCCTCTTAAATCTGCTGAAATTTTCAGCAGATTTCACGGACTGAAAAGTCCGTGAAAATTCAATTTAATATGATACCACACCATCGCTGTAAAGTATTGATTTCCGATCAATATAATCAAAATCTATTGTTGGATTTTTGCGAGATAAAGCATCAAGAATAGATGCAAGAAAAGTATCCATTAAATCACCATAATTTTCATCGTCAGCATAAAAATCAAGTTCTCCGTAATAGTTACACATTTTGAGAATTTCGGTATCTGTTGCGTCTACTGTATCTCCGTCAATTTTACCGTCAGGAACGCCGTTTGAAAGCCATAAATCCATAGCGGTTTCATCGTTAAAAGAGCGAATGATTTTTTCCATTGCATAAATCATGGCAGCGCGCTCTGCTGAAAGTTTCTTTTCCATTGTTTTTCCTTGCATGTTTTCGGTACATGCGAACCACTGAATTTTTTGAGGTTTTCAACCTCTGAAATCTGCTGAAAATTTCAGCAGATTTCACGGATTGAAAATCCGTGATTTTGGTTAGCTAATGTCAGAGAGAATTTGTTCGAGAATTGACGCGATTTCTTTACGCTTTACAAGTTCATCGACGCGCCATGTGTAATCGTAAGAATCAGCATAGGAATCGGGGTTTTCTGCTTTGTATTCTTCGAGACTTTTTTCAAAAGAAATTACGGAATCGAGAGTATCCTTTAAGCGATCCTCGATATAAGAAGAAACTTCATACAGAGCAAAGAAACGAACGGATTTTTTCACGGTGTTTTTCATGTGAATTCCTTGCATGTTTAGGGCACATGTGAGCCTCTTAATTTTTGAGGTTTTCAACCTCTGAAATCTGCTGAAAATTTCAGCAGATTTCACGGATTGAAAATCCGTGAAATTTTCAAGCAAGATTACAAAGCATATCATACAGGTTATTCATTGCTTCGATAGCGTCGGAAAACTTGTAAATGAGTTTTTCGTTAGCATCGAATTTCGCTTGCATTTCAGCCTTGCTTTTTTCGTCATTGGTGTGACGAATATTCCAATAAAGAACGCTGTTTTGATAGATAAGATCGTTCGATCTTTCTTCGAGCTTTCTAATGTCTCTCAAAATCGGCAGATTTTTCATGATTTTCTCCTCGCTTTTTCGGTACGCAATCCGATGAATTTTTGAGGTTTTCAACCTCTGAAATATGGATGAAATTTCATCCATATTTCACGGGCTGAAAGTCCGTGATTTTGAGGAATGGAACGGGGATTAGTCCCCGTTCATTTCCTCTTCAGTTTCATCAGATTCATCGTCGATTTCATCGGAATTCTCTAATTCCTCTTTGGTGAGACGGCGCGCTTTTTCAAGGAATGTAGATTCATTCATCCCTATCTTGACGAATTCCTTTTCGGAAATCATAGCGTCAAGAATTCTGAAAGTATCGGTTTCGAAAGCGTCGCGGGCAAACTGTAATACGGAAATTCCTTGCTTTTCAAGATCGATTGTGGCATACTTTTCAAGGGTTTTCATGTCGCGGCTTTCCATGTCAAAAGCTGTTACCTTAAGAGTGACAACAGGGAACGATCTGAACATGATTTTTCCACCGTCTTTGTGTGCCTTGATATTCTCCTTGGTTGCGATAAATCCATTCATGCGGAATTCAATTTCGTTCATACCGAACTTATCGGAAGCAACTTGACGAACAACGGCGGAAATAATACGGCGTTCGGTATTTTCGTATTTGGCGCGGATAATAGGTAGGATTTCAACGTTTTCATGATCTGCTACAACAGATTTTCCGGTGATTGCAAAAGGAAGGGATTCAATCTTGAGAGTTTTCATGTTGACATACAGGGCATTTCCGGCGGAATAGTCAACGGTTTTCGTGATGAGTTTCTGCTTAATTTTCATTGTATTTCCTTGCTGGATTGGGGGGGCTCCAGTGTGCCACTAAAATATGAGGTTTTCAACCTCTGAAATCTACATGAATTTCGTGCAGATTTCACAGGCTGAAAGCCTGTGCGGTAGGTGCCTTGCTTCACGCAACATTTGGGGCCTTGCCTTTGCGGTAGGTGTCTTGCTTCGTGCAACCTTTGGAGCCTTGCCGCATTTATATTATAGCACATTTTCAGCCTTTGTCAAGGGGGTAAAAATACGAATTAACAAATTGTTTACAAGTTGTTCTGTTATTAGTACGAGATTGTTACCTAATAGGGGAACTA
>JAZQWV010000033.1:0-84678 GCA_045632525.1 Candidatus Fimenecus sp. | reverse complement strand
ACTACATGGTTGATAGGCTGGAGGTGTACGCACGGTGACGTGTTTAGCTTGCCAGTACTAATAGGTCGAGGGCTTGACCATTAAAACTTGGTTTCTATGTACAATTTCTCAACTTCACTCCTTTGTTCAGTTTTCAGGGTGTATACGCACCTTTAGCTCAGCTGGTAGAGCACCTGACTCTTAATCAGGGTGTCCAGGGTTCGAGTCCCTGAAGGTGTACCATCGAGATTAATGGCCCGTTGGTCAAGTGGCCTAAGACTCCGGCCTCTCACGCCGGCAACACGAGTTCGAATCTCGTACGGGTCACCAAAGGACTAATAAGGTTATTTAAATATACAAACAATTGGCTCAAAAGGTCAATTCAAAGTCGGTGTTGATTGCGATGAGGGTCCACCTGTTCCCATCCCGAACACAGTAGTTAAGCTCATTTGCGCCGAAGATACTTGGCTGGAAGCGGCCCGGGAAAATAGGTAATGCCGACATAAATATTCCTCTATAGCTCAGTCGGTAGAGCATGCGGCTGTTAACCGCAGGGTCGTTGGTTCGAGTCCAACTGGGGGAGCCAAAACAAAAGCACTTCTTCGGAAGTGCTTTTTGTTTTGCTTTTTTCAATTAGATTTTAACCAATGACCTTGTGTAACAACAGACGCATTCGGCTGTTAACTGGTTTATAAATTTGACCGTTCAGTGAACGAATAGTCAAATTTATAAACGGGAAGAAACACAGAGCTTTGCGACCGCTCCAAGGGAAGCAAGGCGACAATGTTTCTGACCGAATGGGTCGTTGATTTATTGTGAATATCTTGATATAATAATATTAAGGTGATATTATGAAAGAAAATAGCAAGTATATTATTAGAAAAGCAAAAACTTCTGATGCAGAAGATATTTATTATATCAATAAAACAAGCCTTGGATATGATTACGATTTAGATAAGCAAAGAAACAATCTTAAATCAGTATTAAACGATAAAACACAAGTAATTTTTGTTGCAGATATTGCTAATAAGGTTGTAGGTTATATTCATTTAACAAGTTATGATGTGATTTATACAGATACATATAAGAATTGTTTGGGCCTTGCAGTTGATAATGATTATAAACGAATGGGTGTTGGTTCTGCATTGTTAAAACAAGGTGAAATATGGGCAAGGGAAAACGGTGCAGTTGGAATTCGCCTTTGTTCAGGTGTAGAACGAGAAAATGCTCATAAATTTTATAAATCACAAGGCTATATTGAAAATAAACTTCAAAAAAACTTGAAAAAGGTATTTTAATTATAAGACTTGCATTTTTAATTATTTGTAGTATAATCAATTAAAATCTTAATTGGAGGAAATCGGTATGTTCTTTATCTCTATTCGACGCAGACGAAGATAGCTTGTATCTTATTAGGGTACAGGCTTAAATTGCTATGTGCCTGATAGAGTGATAAAGAAAAGTTTACCTTTTATATTACTGTTAATGGCATATAGCTGTTAACAGTATTTTTTTGTATATTTTTGGAGGTGTTTTTAAATGAATAATTTTAAATATAAGACATTATTCAGAGCAATTTTAGAACAAATAGACTTATCTGATAATGCGGTGATTGCAGATTTAGGATGCAAGGATGCAACTTTTCTTTTGGCTTTTCAAGAAGCCTTTCCTAACAAAATCAAGTCAGCTATAGGAGTAGATATAACTGATAAATGGTTTGAGGATGTCAAATATAAAAAGCCGATTAAGCTTAAGGTTATGAATTGTTCCAAGAAACTAAAGTTTGATGATAACACTTTTGATTTTGTATTTACAAAAGATATGTTTGAGTGTGTATCAGATAAAGATTTCTTGGTTAGTGAGATTCACAGAATATTAAAGCCAGGTGGGGTTGTAATTTGCGTAAACTGCGATTGGGATAGTGTTGCATATAACGGTAAAAACAAAGAACTTATTTCAAAAGCAATTCACGCTTATGCTGTAACAAAGCAACCTTGGATGGATGACCTTGATAGTTGGATTGGGAGAAGGATGTACGGCTTCTTCAATAAAAGTAAATTATTTGAAAGTTCAGTAAGCGTTCACAATGTTGTTGAAACCGAATATATAGAAGGCACATTTGGATATGCCTTAAGCCAAGATATCGCATGGCTTCACAAAGAAAACACAGGAGTGTTAAGTAAAGAAGAATACGATAAGTTTGTTAGCAATCTAAAATCAGCACAAACAGATGGTCAATATATTTTTTCAAAACCATACTATATTTATAAGGGCATTAAATTGTAATTAGTTCTACATTGATTTTTATAGATTTAATTGCTATAATGATTTCGAGGTGTAATGCAAAATGAAATTTCTTAACAACAGCGACAAGCATTTAATAGCGATTTTGCCGGATATTATTTTGGAAAAACTTAATAAAAAGGCTATGGACTTCAAGTTTATCGGCGGTGGTAGCTACGGTAGAGTTTATAAAACAACTCTTTCCGATGGTGAAGTTATTGCAATTAAAGGATATAAACTCGAAGGTATGAACCAAGAAGAAGCTTATCAGTTAAAATTCTTAGCAGAGAATACAAGGGTTAAAATGCCTGAAGTTCTTTTCACTTATGAAGATAATGATACAGGAATTTTAGCTATGACCTTTGTTGAAGGTCAAAATGTTCTAAACCCAACATTTTTACTTAAAAGTAAGAGCCAAAAGCAAGAATTTGCAGATGAAGTTATTTATGGTATGCTTGAATGGCATAGTGTTACAAATGACAAGTTTGGTGAGTTGTCAAATCCCGTTTATGACAGTTGGTACGATTATTATCAAAAAGAAAAACAAGAGCCTTGGCTTAAAGCTTTGAATGAGTTGGCTGAAAACGGAAAGTTTAGTAAGAAAAAGATGCAAATTTTATATGAGTCAACCGAACTTTTCAATAAATTGCCACAAGAAAATGCAAAACCTGTGCTTATTCATGCTGACCTCAATATAATGAATATAATGGCTAACCCCAAAACATTCAAATTAACAGGATTTATTGACCCTTGCGGTAGTATTTGGGCTGATAGAGAATATGATTTGTTCCAGCTTCGCAATATGTGGGGCGATGCTTATGGGCTATATGAAACATATAAAAACAAGTGCCAAATGAGCGAGTTTACCGATTTCAGAGTTGCTTATTACGGCGCTATGCTTGAAGCATCAATGCGACTTAAGGGAGGTCACATTGTGCCGCTTTGGGAAGACTTGAATTTTGCTCGACTAAAAAAAGAAATGAAGAAGATAAAAGGAAAAATGTAGTTTAATAAATAGTTATTTTCAAAGAAACTCTTGAGAAATCAAGGGTTTCTTTTGCTATGACACGAAAAGTGTCGCGATTGTTACCTTAAAATTCTTTATATTCTCTATCTTTTCTGATATTTTGTAATTAATATATTGCAAACAGAAAGGATATAAATATGAAAACAAACGAAAAGAAAACTTTAATTACAGGTATAATTTTAATTTTGGTTTTTGCCATCTGGACAATGCTTATACAATTAATAGATGTGCAAGCGGTTGGAATAAACAATACAAATGTAGGATTTGCTACATTAAACACTTGGTTTCATTCTTTAACGGGCGCAAATATGTCGCTTTATACCATTACTGACTGGTTGGGACTTGTACCCGTATTTGTGGGGATGTGTTTTGGCTTTCTTGGACTTGTTCAGCTAATAAAACAAAAAAACTTGTTAAAAGTTGATTTTGACATTATCATTTTAGGCGTATATTATGTTATAGTAGTGTTGTGCTATCTGATTTTTGAGATGATTCCAATAAATTACAGACCAATTTTCATAAACGGGTTTATGGAAGTGTCTTATCCGTCGTCAACAACATTGCTTGTGTTGGGTGTTATGCCTACACTTGTTTTTCAGGCTAAACTAAGAATAAAAAGTAATAAAATTAAAAAGATAATATGCGTTATAACAATTTTATTTTCTGCATTTATGGTTGTTGGAAGACTCGTGTCAGGTGTACATTGGATAACGGATATTGTCGGCTCGGTTCTTTTGAGTATGGGATTATTTTATGTTTACAAAGGGGTTGTGTTATGGAATTCAATGAAAAACTTCAAGATTTGAGAAAAAACAAGGGACTCACACAAGAAGAATTAGCAGAAGTTTTATATGTGTCTCGTACTGCTATTTCAAAGTGGGAGTCAGGCAGGGGATACCCCAGTATCGACTCGTTAAAAGATATATCAAAATTCTTTTCAGTATCAATTGATGATTTGTTATCGGGTGAAAAGCTGTTATCACTTGCTGAAAAAGAAAACAAGTCAAATATAAAAAATATTTGTGATTTATTGTTTGGGATTGTTGACTTATTCTCACTTATTCTGATTATTTTGCCTTTATACCCCAACACAATTGACGGATATGTCTATTCTGTGAACCTGTTGAATTATACACAAGTGGCAGAGTTAAATAAAATCATTTATTGGATTATGTTTGTTTCACTTGTGATTGTAGGAGTTTTAAAAGTGTTACTCACAAGATTAAATGTGGAAAAAGGCAATAAAATTTTAGTAGAAATATCAATTGTAATCAGTATTTTGATGGTGTTATTTCTTGCTCTCACAAGAGAAGTTTATGCTGTGGTTGTTGCGTTTTTGCTTTTGATGGTAAAAGGGATTTTGCTTTTGAAATATGTAAGGTTGGGGAAATGAATTAAGTTAAGAAATTTGAATTTGTAGAGCTCTTTTATATTGTTATGTAATCTTGTAGGGGAGGGTCTCCGTGCCCTCCCGCAAGTGTGCGAAAAAAATTACGGGCGAGCACGGAGACTCGCCCCTACAAACTGACTAAATTAGTTGCATCTATAATTCGCGTCGCAGACCTAACATTTTGCGTTTTGCATTTTGCACTTTGCACTTTGCATTCATCCCGACAAACCCCAATTTGTCGAGTTGTTTTTGCGATGCATAATATAAAGAACCAAACTTGTATAAAAATATACTTTAAATATTGACTTTTGTGATTGTGCCTATTATAATCAAATTGTAAACTAAAAATTTACACAAGGGGGATTATATATGAAAAAGGCATTATCAATAATTTTATCGGTTTTAATGGTATTTACAATCATTCCATTCAGTGCAGTAACAGCTTTTGCTGCTACAACAGATGGAACTTGTGGTGAGAATGCTACATGGGTGTATAACGATGAAACTCGTACTCTTACTATTTCGGGTGCGGGGCCAATGGAAGATTATGACGGAGTTACCGCAATTCGTCCTTGGAATGATTTTGCCGACGAAATTGTAAGAGTAACCATTGAATATGGAGTTACAAGAATTGGTAAACAAGCATTTGCTCAATGTGACAGCCTTAAATATGTTTCAATTCCAGATTCAGTTACAAAAATTAAGTCTTGTGCTTTTTTAGAGTGCGATTCTCTTACTGATATAGTAATACCAAAGAGTGTAACTGAAGTTGAAGCAGGTGCTTTTGATGATGGCTTACATTATGTATCATATAAAGGATATATCCCAGATTGGTGTAATATCAATTTTGAAGCTGGAGCAAACACACTTGCAAAAGCTGAGTACTTTTTTATCTGTGGAATTGGAGTAGAAGGAACACTTGTTATTCCTAATGATGTTACATATATTAAAAACTATACTTTTTCAGGGTGTAACAATATTACAGAATTGATAATTGGAGACAATGTTGAAGTTATAGGAAATCATGCATTCAGTAATTGTGATTCACTTGAAAGTGTAACAATTGGAAACAATGTAAATACAATTATGGGACAGGCTTTTAATGGTTGCGAAGCACTTAATACGGTTATAATGCCAACAAGTGTTATTGAAGTTGGCGCTAGCGCTTTTGCTTATTGCCCAAATCTTCAATATGTGCGTTATGCAGGCACAAAGGCTCAATGGGAAGCTATAAATATATATGATGGCAACGAGTGCCTTGAAAATGCAACAGTTGTTTTCACTCCATTAGAGCCAAAATTAGAATATAATATTCTTGACGAATATGCTAAAACTATTGAGATTTCAAAATATATTGGTGAAGAAACTGAAGTAATTGTGCCTGAAACAATTGATGGTTACACAGTTGTACAGATTGGTACAGATGCGTTTTCAGGTTACAACAGCATTGAAAAAATAGTTCTTCCAGAAAAGGTAACGGCAATTAAAGATAATGCATTTTTGAATTGTAGCAATCTTAATAATATCAATTTGCCAATGGGATTGACTGAAATTGGTGAAGCAGCATTTTATGGTTGCGCTCTTGAAAATGTAAAAATTCCTGATGGCGTTGAAATAGTCAGTAAACATGCATTTGGTAATAACATCTCAACATTAGAAAGTGTTGAAATTGGTAGTGGTACAAAAATAATTGATGATTGGGCATTTTATTCTAATGAAGTTCTTTCTGAAGTGATTCTTCCAGAGGGTTTAACAACAATCGGCAACCGTGCATTTAGTGGTTGCAATGCTCTTTCAAATATAAATATGCCAGAAAGTCTTGAGTCAATCGGTGATTGGGCATTCTTGAGATGCTATGGTATTTTTGAATTAAAGTTTGGAAACAACTTGAAGGTGATTGGTGAAGAGGCTTTCAGTGGTTGCGATTTTCTTTATAAAGTATGGTTGCCAGATAGTCTGGTTTCAATAGGGAATTCTGCATTTAGCGGTTGCACTAATCTTCAAAAATGTATCATACCTCAAAATGTTGAAACATTGGGAACATATTTATTCTCTAATTGCACAAGACTCGATGAGGCAATAATACTTGCACCGATTTCTACTATTCCTGAAGGAACCTTTAACGAGTGTAGAGAATTAAAAAATGTAGTTATACCCAATAGTGTAACAACAATAGAAGATTTTGCGTTCCATTCAATTAATCCTATTGAGATATATTTTGATGGTGGTCAAACGGAATGGGAGTCAATCGTAATTGGTGCTAACAATGAAGGCCTTGTCAATGCAAAGATACTCTATGATGCGTCATTGAAATATAGAGTGCTCAGTGAAGAAGACAAAACTATTGAAATAACAGGTTGGGCTGATTTACCAGTAGATTTGGTAATTCCAGAAACAATTGATGGATATACAGTAGTTTCAATAGGTGAAAATGCTTTTGGGGAATGCAATTCATTAACAAGTGTTGTGATACCTGCAAGCGTTGAAAATATTGCATATGGCGCGTTTTCAGAGTGTAATTCTTTAACAAGTATCACAATTCCAGAAAATGTTAAGACAATTGATACTTGTGCTTTCTACGGAAGTATAGCGTTGAATGATATAAATCTTCATGATGATATTGATATGGGTATCAATGTTTTCTATGATACCGCATATTATAATAATCCTGAAAACTGGGAAAACGGTGCGCTTTATATTGATGGTTATCTGTTTGAAGTGCAAAAAGATTTAACGGGTACATTTAGAATTAAAGAAGGCACAAAACACATTGTTTCAGAGGCGTTCTGTAATTGTCAATTTGAAAATATCATAATTCCAAATAGTGTTAAAGAGCTTGGTTACAGCATTTTTGCAGGTTGCAAGTCTTTGAAAACAATTGTGCTTCCACAAGGAATAACGGCTATCAACGACGGAATGTTTTATGGTTGTATATCTTTGTCAAGTGTAGTTATTCCTAATTCTGTAAAACATATAGGTTATGCAGCATTCTATGATTGCGAAGCGTTAACAGATATTTATTATACAGGAACAAAGGACGAATGGTCACAAATTGAAATTATAGATGAAGGTAATGACTGCTTGAAAAATGCAACCATTCATTATAATCATGTTTTGAAAAATGGTTGGGCGTTAAAAGATGGTAATTGGTATTTCTACGAAAGCGATATAATAGTTGTTGACTCTTGGCGAAAAGACAGTAAAGGTTGGTGCTATTTAGGCAGCGACGGAAAAATGGTAACAAATAAGTGGGTGCAAGATAGCGTTAGCTGGTGCTATATTGGTGCCGATGGATATTGTGTGACTAATAAATGGGTAAAAGATAGTGTCGGTTGGTGCTATCTTGGTGCTAACGGACAAATGGCAACAAATAAATGGGTCAAAGACTCAAAAGGTTGGTGCTATGTTGGTGCTGACGGCTATTGCGTAACTAATAAGTGGGTAGCTGATAGTCACGGCTGGTGCTATTTGGGTGCTGACGGTAGAATGGTTACTAATAAATGGATTATGGATAGTGTTGGCTGGTGCTATGTTGGTTCTAACGGTTACTGCGTAACAAACCAATGGATGAAAGATAGCAAAGGTTGGTGCTATCTTGATGAAAACGGTAGAATGGCTGTAAACGCTTTGGTAACTGATAGCAAAGGCATTTGCTTTGTAGGTGAAGACGGTTATTGGCAATCTGATGTTTTGGTTTATGATGGATATGGTTTCCTTTATTTTGACGAAACAGGTTATTTGGTAACTAATACATGGCTCACAATTGAAGGCGAATCCGTATATGCTGGTCCTAATGGATATTTAGATATTTACTAAAAAGCAAAAAGCAGGTGTGTAAGCACCTGCTTTTTATTGCCTTTTTGAATTCTTTATGTTAAACTTTATTTGGGTGATTTGAATGGATAAAAAACTTTATGTTCGTGGCAAGTTGGGTCAATATTGGTATAATTTTACTGAATTGCTTGTATATGCACTTACTGTACGTCCTTGTCCTGAGAATTTGGAGTATAAAATTCAAAGTTATGATAACGGCAAGCAAAATAAAATATATACATATTGTCGCAAGGATTTAAAGAGTGAGAAAAAGCCGTTGTTTATTTATATTCATGGTGGTGGTTGGGTTTCAGGCATTACACCAATGCGAAATCGTTATATTGCAAATTGGGCACAAAAGGGATTTTATACTGCATCAATTGGCTATACTTGGGCACCTGATGCTGTCTATCCAACACAACTTTTTGAAGTTTTCAAGGCTATTGACCAGATTTTAGATTCAGCAGAAGAAAATAATTTTGACCCTGAAAATATTGTAATCGCAGGGGAAAGCGCAGGGGGATATTATATCTCTTATGTTGCAAATTGCTTTAATGATAAATCTGTCCTTGATGGTCTTGGTATTGACTTCAAACACTTTGGCAAGGCGAAAATTAAAGCGCTTGTGTCAATTTGCGGTTGCTATGATTTGCAAAGACTTACTGATGCTAGCAAAGAGCAATCAAAATTCCCTGATATGAAAATGATGGTTACTACATTCTTGGGTAAAAATCTTGACGACACAAGAGTATATCTAAAAACTGATGATGCAAAATATTGCTCACCTAAAATTACTGATAAATTCCCACCAACCTATGCAGTTTGGTCAACAAATGATAAATTGAGATTTGAAACATTTGATTTGTGTGCAGAGTTAGATAAACTTGGCGTACCAAATAAACAGTATAAAGCAGACGGAATAATCGGTAATCACGCTTGGGCGATTATGCCAATCTTTAAAAAGAGCAGAATTTGTTTTGAAGATGCTTATGAATTTGTTAAAAAGTATATAAAATAAACAAAAAGGGTGGCGAAAGTCACCCTTAATTTTTTCAGCAAAACTCACAAATAATCCTTGACTACATTGTATAAAAGTGCTAATATTTTATCCGTCACAAATTGATAATACGGATGTGAAAATATGAAGAAGTTTTATCTTAAACCAAAATTCTTTTCGGTGATTAAAAACTATAAAAAAGACCAGTTTGCAAATGATATTGTTGCGGGTGTTATTGTTGCGATTATTGCTTTGCCATTGTCAATTGCTTTGGCACTTGCATCGGGCGTTGAGCCTGCTTGTGGTGTTTATACTGCAATTTTTGCGGGCTTTATGGTGTCTTTTTTAGGTGGTAGCCGAGTGCAAATTGCAGGTCCTACGGCGGCTTTTGCCACTGTTGTTGCAGGTATAGTTGCAACTCAGGGCATGGAAGGACTAATTATTGCAACTATTCTTGCGGGTATTTTTCTTATTTTAATGGGTGTGTTCAAATTAGGCTCACTTATTAAATTTATTCCATATACAATTACCACAGGATTTACTGCGGGTATTGCGGTGACAATTTTCATCGGTCAGATTAAAGATTTTCTTGGAATTCAATATGCCGACGGTGTTAAACCCATTGAGACAATTGAAAAAATTGAAGCAAATATCCATGCAATCGGCACATTTAGTTGGCAAGCACTTTTAGTTGGTGCGGTGTCACTTGCAATTCTCATAATTTATCCTAAATTTGAGAAGAAAATTCCACCATCACTTATTGCCGTTGTGGTTGGTGCACTTATGGTGAAATTTATTCCCGGACTTGACAATGGAGTTTTCACAATCGGTGAACTTTATACAATTCCGTCAGGATTCCCCAAGTTTGCATTGACTGATATGCAATTTAGCTTTGCAAAAGTTTCAGCTGTGTTGCCTGATGCATTCACAATTGCAATTTTAGCAGCAATTGAATCACTTCTCTCTTGTGTAGTTGCTGATAGTATGGTTAACTCTCGTCACAATTCAAATGCAGAATTAGTGGCACAGGGTGTGGGCAATATTGCATCTGTGTTATTCGGTGGAATTCCTGCTACGGGTGCAATTGCAAGAACTGCAGCAAATGCTAAAAATGGTGGCAGAACACCAGTTGCAGGTATGGTGCACGCAGTAGTGCTTTTGCTTGTGTTATTGTTCCTTATGCCACTTGCGGGGCTTATTCCAATGCCAACAATTGCAGCAATTCTCTTTATGGTTGCTTACAATATGAGTGAATGGAAAAAGTTTGTGCACATTCTCAAAGCTGCACCAAAAAATGATATTATCGTTATGGTAATCACATTTGGTCTTACTGTTATTTTTGACCTTGTTATCGCTATTGAAGTTGGTATGGTTCTTGCAGCAATGTTGTTTATGAAGAGAATGAGTGAAGAAACTGCCGTTACAGGTTGGAAATATGTTGATGCTGAAAACGATAAGGATAGTCTTGATTTGAAGATTGTTCCTAAAAATGTTCGTGTTTATGAAATCAGCGGACCACTTTTCTTTGGTGCAGCAGATAAAATTCTTGATATTACTCTTAAAGAATATACTCATTGTCTTGTGTTGCGAATGAGAGGCGTTTCTGCAATCGATGCAACAGCAATGAATTCTCTTGAAATGCTTTATAAAAAATGTCAAAGCAAGGGTGTGTCACTTGTGCTTTCTCATGTTAACGAGCAACCTTTACATGCAATGCAGAAATCAGGATTTTACGATGCAGTTGGTGCAGAAAATTTCTGCTCACATATTGACGAAGCACTTAAACGTGCAGAAGAGATTAAATAAAACATTCAAACCGTCCTATTGGACGGTTTTTCTTCTTTAATCTGGTAATACTAATGTTAACCAAATTTAAAGGAGTGTTTTTATGGTTGAACAAGATACAATAAAATTGCTTCGTGAGTGCGACGCAGGTATTAAAATGGGTGTTTCGTCCATTGATGATGTGTTGGATTATGTTAAATCTGACCGACTCAAAAAAGACCTTGAAGACTCAAAAGAAGAGCATAAAAAGCTTGATAAAGAGCTTCAGGAATTATTAGACCGTTATCGTGACGATGGCAAAGAGCCAAACCCAATGGCAAAGGGTATGTCTTGGCTTAAAACGAATATGAAGCTTGTTATGAATGAAAGTGACCATACTATTGCAGATTTGATTACAGAGGGCTGCAATATGGGAGTTAAATCTCTTAACAAATATCTTAACCAATATGTTGCGGCAGACGAAAAATCAAAGGACATCTGCAAAAGGCTCATTAATCTTGAAGAAGATTTAACAATTCAGATGCGACAATTTTTATAGTTGGATTTTTATGGGACGGGTATATACCGTCCCTGTTTTTTGTTGACTTTTAACTCTCAATTTGATATATTTGAATAGGTGATATTATGATTTTTGATACTTTGAAAAATATAGATAATTATAAGGGGCTTGGTAGGGTTTATACTGCTCTCCAATTCCTTGCAAAAACTGATTTTAACACTATGGAATTAGGTAGATATGAACTTGATGGTGACAATATTTTCTATATGGTGCAGTCATATGACACAGACCCAGAAAAAACAATATCCGAAGCACACAAAAAGTACATAGATATTCAATTTATGGTGAATGGTGAAGAGTTAATCGGTGTTGCACCAATGGGTTATGAAGAAAAAGAAACACAGGCAATTCCTGAAAACGATGTGTGGTTTTTTGAGTGTAAAACTGAAGCAATAACACTTATAGAGAATAGTTTTATGGTGCTTTATCCAAATGATTTGCATTGTCCAGGCGTGGCAACTAATAACAAACCTATGACTTGCAAAAAGGTTGTAGTAAAGGTTAAGGTGTAAAAATGTTAAATGATGTTTATTCAAAAAAGATAACTGAATTAAGAGAAAAGAACAATATGTCAATGAGCGGACTTGCTGACAGAGTTAATGCAGACGAGCAAACCGTGCTCTCTTGGGAAAATGGCGAGAGTGTGCCATCAGCAGAAAACTTTTATAAAATGGCAAAGGTGTTTGGTGTTTCAATGGATATTTTCTTCGAAAGTGAAGAAGAAAAGAAAACTGTTGAAAAACTTAATGGTATGGAATCACTTAACCAACTTTATAGAATTGGTTGTGGTCCGTCAAGCTCGCATACAATGGGTCCTGAAAAAGCATGTATTCTCTTTAAAGAGAAAAATGCAGATGCAGATTCTTTCAAGGCAATTTTATATGGTTCACTTGCGAAAACAGGCAAGGGACACTGCACAGATTCTGTTATTATAAACACATTAGCACCAATTCCTTGTGAAGTGGAGTTCGACTATCTCAAAAATGATATTGAGCACCCAAATACAATGGATTTGTATGCTTTCAAAGACGGTGAACAGGTTGATTTTATCCGTGTTTTCAGCGTTGGCGGTGGCCGAATTGAATTTGAAGGTAGCAAATCTGCAACAGAGCCTATTGTATATAATTTAAGCACATTCAAAGACATCAAAGCATATTGCAAAGAGAAGAAATATCGTTTGTGGCAATATGTTGACGAAGTCGAGGGTGAATATATCTGGGATTATCTTGCAACAGTATGGAAGACAATGAAAGATGCTGTTGAACGTGGAATCGAAGACGAGGGCATTCTTCCTGGTGGTCTTGAAGTGCAGAAAAAAGCAAAATATCTTTATAATATGGAGCATATCGGTGAGAGCGCAGAAACCCGTGAAAACAGAGAAGTTTGTTCTTATGCTTTCGCAGTCAGTGAGCAGAATGCATCAGGTAACAGAATTGTTACTGCGCCAACTTGCGGTGCGTCAGGAGTTGTGCCTGCTGTACTTTACTATATGCAACATAAACACGGTTTCACAGATGAGAAGATTTTGAAAGCACTTGCAACAGCAGGACTTATCGGTAATCTTGTTAAGACAAATGCATCAATTTCAGGTGCAGAATGTGGTTGCCAAGCGGAAGTTGGCACAGCTTGTGCTATGGCTGCTGCGTCTCTCGGTGAACTTTTCGGTCTTAAAAGAGGCAAGATTGAATATGCAGCCGAAATTGCAATAGAACACCATTTGGGGCTCACTTGCGACCCTATTTGCGGGCTTGTGCAAATTCCTTGCATTGAGAGAAATGCCGTTGCGGCAATGAGAGCAATCAATGCGGTTAATCTTGCGAGTTTCTTGAGCGAAACAAGAAAAATTTCTCTTGATAATGTAATCGAAACAATGAAGAAAACAGGTCTTGATATTCATTCAGCATATCGCGAGACAAGTGAGGGTGGTCTCGCAACGCTTAGCATTTAAGTTGAATAAGAGGGGTATGGAAAATGATTTGTCCAAATTGTCAAAAAAACAATATGAATGAATATGCAACAGTGTGTGCATATTGTGGTGGCGAGCTTTATCAAAATCAAAATGCAGAAGAAAAAGCAAAAGAGTTAGCTACATTACAAAAGAAAGATAAGGCAAATTCTGTTATTAAAGCATTGCTTGCAGTTATTCTTGCAGTTGTAATTGTCATTGTTGCTTTGTTGATTCCAAAACCAGATAAAGACACTGACACTAATGTGCCAGGCAGCACAGAAAGCACAACAATTTCAAATTCAGGTGGGGACACAGATTCAGGCTCTGACAAGGGTGAAACACCTGTAACACCAGAAGAATCAACTACACTCAAGGAGTCTAAAGACAGCAAAACAACTGCAGAAATCGTTGAATATTTCAATAAGAATGCAAACAGAGTAAAGACAGAAGCAACTAAGGTTGTTAAGAATTATGAAAAGCGTAATATCAATGAAGTTGTAGCACCAGCAGTGCTTCAAAGTATGGCAGACACTATGGCTGATAAATTTATGAAGGACGACACAGACCCTATTACATATTCAGGTCGTGAAGCAATTGTTGAAAACTTCCAAGTGCCAAAACAAAGCTATGTAAGTTGCCTTACAGTTAACGATGTTACAGAGGCAACCTTTAAAGATATGGGCAATTATTACGAAGTAAGAATTGTAGTTAAGAATGAAACCAATCCAACTGCTGGCAAAGGTGTCGGAGCAGCTTTTGATGTTATTGAAACTAACGAGGTTGAGGGAAACTCAGAGTCAGCTATGGTTGAGAAATTCTCAACACAATATAGCAATTGCACAGTTATTGCGAAGTTTGATAAAGCGACAAACAGAATGACAAGCGCAAACTATATGATTCCAACAAAACTTATGCTTACAGTGAACATGTTTGGCACTCACGATATTTCAATTGATATGGCATTTGAAAAGGATTACACAATTACATATTAAAAACAAAAAAGCCACTCAATTGAGTGGCTTGATTTTTATGTATTTAGCAATATTTCTTTGTGATTTCGAGCATTTCGCCCATTTTCTTTTCCATATCCGCAACGAGTGCAAACTGTGTACGAGCACGGACTAGATTATGGTCGTCATAATCTGTGTGGAAATAAATATCACCGTTAAGATAGTCCATAAGAAAACGGATTCCACATTCATAAGTCATAAGTTTTGCACCGAATGGTAAAAGCTCTTTTTCAAGGTCTGTGAGTGCGTCTTTTGCACTACTGAGATAGCCTTTTACATAAGCTTCATAAAGTTCAAGGTCAAGTGAAACTTTTGAAATATCTTTCTCGTCTTCAGCGGCTGTGTTAGCACCAAAACGGATGCTGTCACCAAAATCATAGAGTGAAAGACCCGGCATAACAGTATCAAGGTCAATGATGCAAATGCCCTTGTTTGTCTCGTTGTCAAAAAGAATGTTGTTGAGTTTTGTGTCATTGTGTGTAACTCGAAGTGGTAATTTGCCTTCTGCAATTAAATCTACAAGAAAGTGTGTATCTTTTTCTCTTGCGATAGCAAATTCAACTTCATCTTTAACATTATCTAATCTGCCTGACTTGTTTTCTTGGACTGCTTTTTTGAAATCTGCAAATCGAGAAACTGTGTTATGAAAATTTGGGATTGTTTCAACAAGTGTACTGCTGTCATAATCTGCCAAGAGATTCTGGAATTCACCAAATGCCACACCAGCATTATAGAAATCGTTTGAATTTTCAATAGCGTTGCAAGTGTAAACATCATCAATGAATTCATAAACACGCCAACAGTTGTTTTCTTCGTCAAGATAGAAATATTTATCGTCCGATGTGGGCAAAAAGGTAAGTGTGCAACGGTCTGCCCAAGGTGTGTTCATATCGTCATTCTTTTTGCGGATATGCTTTGTAACACCAACAATGTTATTCATAAGTCCCACAGGATTTTTGAATATTTCAGTACTGATTTTTTGAAGAACATATTTTTTGAGTTCTCCATCTTCATTAAAAGTCAGAATAAAAGTACTATTTATGTGACCATTTGTGTTTCTTTTATATTCGATAAATTCGCCCTTAAGATTAAAAAGATTACAAATCTTTTCAAGGTTAAATGGATTAGACATTTTTTACACCCCAATAACATTTGCTATATGCAAAATTATACCATTTAATTATATCTTGAACACTTGTTTTAGTCAATGCTTAAATTGTATAATAATTTATATGGTAATTGTTGAAAATTACCCTTTACAGATAGCGGTTTTTAAGGTAAAATATATTAAATATGATAATCGCAAAAGTGCGTTATCACGGAGGTGTTTTTTATTTATGGAACCTAAATACAAAAGAGTACTTCTCAAAGTCAGCGGTGAAGTGTTGGCTGGTGAGAATAAACATGGATTTGATTTTAACACAGTTAATAGTGTTTGCTCTGCAATCAAAGAAATGACAGACTTGGGCACAGAAGTAGCAATCGTTGTCGGTGGCGGCAATTTTTGGCGTGGTCGCAGTAGCGGTGATATGGATAGAACAAGAGCTGACCATATCGGTATGCTTGCAACTGTAATGAATTCATTAGCACTTGCTGATTCACTTGAACAGTTGGATGTAATTGTCAGAGTTCAAACTGCTATTGAAATGAACAAAATCGCAGAACCATATATCAGCCACAGAGCAAAGCGTCACCTTGAAAAAGGTCGCGTTGTAATCTTCGGTTGCGGAACAGGTAACCCATTCTTCTCAACTGATACAGCGGCTGCTCTTCGTGCTGCTGAAATTGATGCAGATATTATCTTCAAAGCAACAAATGTTGACGGCGTTTATGACAAAGACCCAAATCGCTTTGACGATGCAATCAAATATGATGTTATTACTCATCAAGATATTCTTAGCAAAGGCCTTGCAGTTATGGATAGTACAGCTGCTTCACTGTGCAGAGATAATGATATTCCACTTCTTGTATTCAACCTTCAACAACCTGAAAATATGGTTAAAGCTGTTTTGGGCGAGAATGTTGGTACAGTTGTAGTTTCAGAAAAATAAGGAGAATGATTTATGAATACAGTATTTGATACAATGAAAGAAAAAATGAACAAAACTATTGCTGCTCTTGAAAAAGAGTATGCAGGTATGAGAGCTGGCCGTGCAAGCGCTGCAATCCTTGACAAAATTGTTGTTGACTATTATGGCGTGCCAACACCAATTCAGCAGATGGCTGCAGTTTCAGTTAGCGAAGGTAGAATTCTTGTTATTCAGCCTTGGGATGTAAGCACAATCAACCCAATTTCAAAAGCAATTCAGGCTTCTGATATTGGCATCACTCCAATGAATGATGGCAAAGTTATTCGTCTCACATTCCCACCACTTACAGAGGAACGCAGAAAGGCTCTTTGTAAAGATGTTAGCCGAATTGCAGAAGACTCAAAAGTTGCAATCCGTTCAATCCGTCGCGACGCTATGGATAAAATCAAAGCAATGAAAAAGAATAGTGAAATCACAGAAGATGACCAGAAGAATGCTGAAACAAAGATTCAAAAAATCACAGATGATTTCATTAAAGAAATTGATGTAGTCGCAGACAAAAAAGAAAAAGAGATTATGGAGATATAAGCAAGTTGCGGGGTGAATGGTCCGGTCCTTAAGGGTGGATAATTCTGCCCCGATTTGCATATTTTAAGATTATGAGTGATATTAAAATTCCTGAATTTTCAGTTCTTCCAAAACACATCGGAATTATAATGGACGGTAACGGAAGATGGGCAAAACAAAGAAATCTTCCTCGTTACAAAGGTCATATTGAGGGCGCAAAGGTGTTCCGTAAAATCGGTGAATTTGCGGCAGATGTGGGTGTTAAATGTATGACATTCTATGCTTTCTCAACAGAAAACTGGAAGCGTCCACAAGAAGAAGTTGATGCAATTATGCAGCTTTTTCGTGAATATCTGGTTGAAGCAGAAGACCGAAAAGCAGAAAACGAAGAAAAGGGTATTTCTCTTCGCTTTATTGGTGACAGAAAAGGTATGCCCGAAGATATTTTAGCCTTGATGGAACATACCGAAAAAGAGAGTAGTAATAAGAATAATGTTATTCTTAATATTGCGGTTAACTACGGTGGTCGTCACGAAATATGCGAAGGTGTTAAAGAAATCGCAGAAAAAGTGAAGAAGGGTGAAATCAATCCTGAAGATATTACAGAAGATATGATTTCGGGCTCTCTTTATACTAAGGATATTCCAGACCCTGACCTTATAATCAGACCAAGTGGAGAATATAGAACTTCAAACTTTCTCACTTGGCAATCTGCTTATGCAGAACTTTATTTTACAGACGTTCTCTGGCCTGATTTTACAGAACAAGATTTGATTGACGCATTATGTCAGTTTGAAAAAAGAAATCGTAGATTTGGCGGAGTATAGGTGAAAGATATGGCAAAAAGAATAATTTCAGGTCTTTTGTTGACTGCTTTTGCAATTCTTATGATTGCATTGCGTGATACGATTTTGCTACCGATTGTTTTGGCGGCATTTTGTGTAATTGCAACAATTGAACTTAACAACGCAACAAAACTTCAAAATAAACCCGTTATGGTGTTGAGCGTAATTGTTTCTGCAATCGTTCCATTCTATTATGAATACGGTGCTTTGTTGGCTGGATTACCAATTAACCTTGACGCAAAATACTTAATCTGTCTTTATATTCTTGCACTCTTTATTTTTATGCTGTTTGAATATGAAAAGACAAAGTTTTCGCACATTGCAACAGTTATAATTTCATCATTAGCAGTGCCTTTTGCAATTACAAGATTTATGTATTTTCGTGATATTGATGAAATATTTCCAAATGCAGGTTATACAGAAGCACACGGGATTTTCTTCATCTTATTTGCTGCTTTTGGTGCTTGGATGACTGATGTTTTCGCATTTTTTGTAGGCTCTTTCTTGGGCAAACATAAACTTTGCCCTAAAATTAGCCCAAAGAAAACTATTGAAGGTGCAATTGGCGGTGTTTTAGGTTGCGTTTTAGCATCTCTTATTCTCTATGCCGTGTTTGTAAACTTTGTGTTTGAAACAGAAAGTGCTAACTATGTGGCAGTTGCTTTGATGGCAGTGTTCTTGTCAATTGTCAGCATGTGTGGTGACTTAACTGCATCTGTAATCAAACGAAATTTTGAAATTAAAGATTTTGGTAAGTTAATCCCAGGTCATGGTGGAATACTTGACCGTTTTGACAGCATAATATTTGTGCTTGTGGCACTTTATGCAGTCCTTAATATTTTTGGAGTTGTTATCTAATGACAAGTGTTACTAAAAATTTAAGTATTTTAGGTTCAACCGGTTCAATCGGTACACAGAGCCTTGAAACAGCAAGAAAGTGCGGTTACTCTGTTTCCGCGCTTTCGGCATATTCAAATGTAGATTTAATTGAAGAACAAATCAGAGAATTTAAGCCAAAAGTGGCAGCATTAGTTGATGAAAAAGCAGCAGCTGACCTTAAAATCCGTGTTGCAGACACAAACACAAAAATCCTTTCTGGAATCCAAGGCGTTTGTGAATGTGCAGCAGAAAATGATGCTGACACAGTAATCAACTCGGTTGTTGGTATGGCAGGTCTTAAACCAACACTTACCGCTATTGAATGTAATAAGAAGATTGCTCTTGCAAACAAAGAAACTCTCGTTGCGGGTGGTCTTTTAGTTACAACAAATGCAAAGGCAAAAGGTGTTGATATTTTGCCTGTTGACTCTGAACATTCTGCAATATTCCAGTGCCTTCAGGGGCAACCTACTAATAGAGCACTTAAAAGAATTATTTTAACTGCATCGGGTGGTCCATTCTTTGGCAAGACAAAAGAAGAATTGGAGAAAGTAACTGTTGCAGATGCTCTTAAACACCCAAACTGGAGTATGGGTCAAAAAATAACCATTGATTCTGCAACAATGATGAATAAAGGGCTTGAACTTATTGAAGCAGTTTGGCTTTTCGATGTTCACCCATCAAAAATTGAAATTGTTGTTCACAGAGAGAGCATAATTCACTCTGCCGTTGAATATATGGATAACGCTGTGATTGCTCAGTTGGGACTTCCTGATATGAAAATTCCAATTCAATATGCACTCACATATCCTGAAAGAATTGAGTCGCTTACAGGTAAACTTGATTTAACACAGCTCGGCACACTCACATTCTATAAGCCCGATTATGACACCTTTAAGTGCATGAATATCTGTCGTGAAGCAATCACACGAGGTGGCTTGTATCCAGCTTATGCTAACAGCGCAAACGAACAGGCAAACTTGATGTTCAGAAAAGGTGAAATCGGGTTCTTAGAAATCGGTGAATTGGTTGAGCGCGTAATGAACGACGCTCCAAAAGTGGATACTTATACAGTTGAAGATGTTTATGAAGCAGACGCTCTTGCAAGAGAATTAGTAGTTAAATACGCAAACAAATAGTTTTTAGAAAGCAGTGATTTTTTGGAAATCTGGACTAAAATATGGCCATATTTAGTTGCCATAGTGTTTTTCGGACTTCTTATTTCAATACACGAATTAGGGCATTTTACATTTGCAAAACTCTTTAAAGTTAAAGTCAATGAGTTTGCTTTGGGAATGGGCCCTGCAATATTCAAAAAGAAAAAAGGCGACACAACTTATGCCCTTCGTCTTTTACCCATTGGTGGCTATGTTAGCATGGAAGGCGAAGATGAAGAAAGTCAAGATGAAAATGCCTTTAATCGCAAAAAGGTTTGGCAAAAGTTCTTGATTGTTGCAGCGGGTGCAATAATGAACTTGATTTTGGGCGTGTTGATTGTTGCCACAATTCTTTCAATGGATGGTCTTATTGGTACAAATAAGATTTTAAGATTTAACGAAAATGCAATCAGTCAGCAAACAGGGCTTAAAGAGGGCGACGAGCTTTTAGAAATCGATGGTCACAAGCTCTTTTCCGATATGGACATCTCATTTCTTATGAGCAGAAGTGATGATGGCGTTTTCGATATGGTTGTTCGTCGTGATGGCGAAAAAGTTGAACTTAAAGATGTTACTTTTAAGACTATAAAAGAAGATAAATATACTCATATTGAGTATGATTTTGTAATTCTTGGCCAAGAACCAAATGTGCTGAATGTGGCAACAACATCAGTAAAACAAACAGTTTCAATTGCTCGTCTTGTGTGGCTGAGTTTGTTTGACTTGGTGACTGGTCGATACGGGTTAACCGATTTATCAGGACCAGTTGGTACAGTTAATGTTATTGCAGATGCAGCAGCGAGTGCAGCACAAAGCAAAGCAGGGCTTATATCTGCGCTGACAATGATGGCATTTGTTTCAATAAATATTGGTGTTTTCAACTTGTTGCCACTCCCTGCGCTCGATGGTGGAAGATTGTTCTTCCTCTTGATTGAGGGCATAAGAAGAAAACCATTGAATCCAAAATATGAAGGTTATGTCCATGGTGCAGGACTTGCACTTCTATTACTTTTAATGTTGGTAGTAACCTTTAACGATATATTGACACTAATTAAAAATTAGGTGATTAAATATGACAAGAAGAAAAAGTAGAGTAGTAACAGCAGGTAACTTAAAAATAGGTGGTGACAATCCTATTTCAGTTCAGTCAATGCTCAATGCCCCCGCAGAAGATGCAGAGGCAAATGTTAGACAAGCAGTGGCTTTAGAAAACGCAGGTTGTCAGATTGTGCGTCTTACTGTACCAAATAAAGAGGCAATCAAAACTCTTTATGCAGTTAAAGATGCAGTTAAAATTCCCGTTGTTGCAGATATTCATTTTGACTATCGTTGTGCACTTGAAAGTGTTGCAGCAGGTGTTGATAAGGTGAGAATTAATCCTGGCAACATCGGTGATGACGAAAAAGTGAGAGCAGTTGTTGATGCTTGTCGTCTTCACAATGTGCCAATCAGAATTGGTGTGAATTCAGGCTCGCTTGAAAAAGAGTTGCTTGCAAAATATGGTTCACCAACACCTGAAGCTATGGCTGAAAGTGCAATGTATCATATAAAATTGCTCGAAAAATTTGATTTTAATGATATTGTTGTTTCAATCAAATCTTCAGATGTTCAAAAAATGGTTAAAGCATATCGACTTGTTGCGGATATGTGCGATTATCCTTTGCATTTGGGCGTTACAGAAGCAGGCACACATAATATGGCTCTCATAAAATCAAGCATTGGCATCGGCTCACTTTTGCTTGACGGCATTGGCGATACTATTCGTGTTTCTATGACTGCTGACCCTGTGACAGAAATCAAAGCAGGATTTGATATTTTGAAAGGCGCAGGCATTAAAACTGACTGTGCACAAATTGTTTCTTGCCCAACTTGTGGCAGAACAAAAATTGACTTAATCGGGCTTGCAGAAAAAATAGAAAAAGCCCTTGCAAACTATAATAAGCCTATCAAAGTTGCTGTTATGGGTTGTGTCGTTAACGGCCCCGGTGAAGCAAAAGAAGCTGACATTGGTGTTGCAGGTGGCGACGGATGTGGCGTGATTTTCAAACACGGTGAAGTTCTCAAAAAAGTTCAGGAAAACGAAATTGTTGACGAACTTCTCAAAGAAATCGAAAAAATGTAATGGTGTGAATACATATGGCAATTTTCAAATCCCTTATGGGAGAATATTTTGATTGTGAACGCAATCTCGATATTGCAGTTTCAGAGATTATGGGACTTGCATTTTCAGAGAGCAACAGAACAGCAAAACTCACAATTAAACCATACAGAAAAATTGAAGAAGAAAGAATTAAGGCTCTTGAGGGTGAACTTTCAAGAGCTGTTAATGTCAATATGACAGTTGAGTGTGACGAGTCAAGAACAGGCTTTCACCCTCAATATATGAGTGTTGTCCTTGAGATTCTCAAATCTAAAGTCTATGTTGCTAACGGCTTTTTTAATAATGCAGATTATACTCTTTCAGGCAATAATTTAAGAATTGACCTTAAAAAAGGTGGCAAAGATATTCTTCTTTCAGTTGAATGCGATAAAGAAATTGAAAAAATTATTCGTGGAATTTTCGGCTTTGAGTGTAAAGTAACACTTGTTCAAGGCGAATATAATGCTGAAACTGCAGTTGATATGATGCAGAAAAAAGCTGACGAAGAATCTCGCAGAATTCAGGCTGAAACAATTGTCAAAGAAAGAAATCTTGATGAAAATAATTATAGTCCTGAAGTTTATTATAATTATAGTGATAGCGATGCACCACCTGAAAACAATGATTTTGATGGTGATTTCGCTGTTGATTTTGAGACGGAAGAAAATGCAGATTTTGCATCTCTCATTAAATATGACACGCTCAAACCTATTTATGGCAGTGCTATCAGACTTTCACAGTTGCAACAACTTTGTGATGTGAATATCGAAAGTGGCGCAGTTGCTGTTTGGGGTGATGTTTTCGGTCTTTCTGTGAGAACAACAAAAGATGGCAAAAACAATATTATTACTTTTAATATTACAGACGAAACCTATTCTTATGGTGTAAAGATTTTTGAAAGAGTAAGTAAATGTGAGTCGTTCTTGGACGCAATGAAAGACGGAATTACTGTTGTTGTGCGTGGACGAATGACATTTGACAAATTCTCGGGTGAAACTGTAATCAACGCAACTGCAGTTAATACAATTTCAAAGAAAACAAAGCAAGACAATGCCGAGAAAAAACGCGTTGAGTTGCATTTACATACAAACATGTCTGCAATGGACGGTATGACATCTGCCGATAAACTTGTTAAACGCGCATTGGATTGGGGTCATCCTGCAATCGCGATTACTGACCACGGTGTAGCACAGGGTTATCCTGACGCTATGAAGGTTGGCGAAGGAAAAGATATTAAGCTTATCTATGGCGTTGAGGGTTATCTCATTGATGATGTTAATAACCCTGATGTTGACTATAAATCACTTCCAAGATATCACATTATCATTCTTGTAAAGAATGCGGTAGGTCTTAAAAATCTTTATAAACTTATTTCACTTTCAAATGTTAAATATTTCTATAAACGTCCACTTATGCCACGCTCTGAAATTATTAAGCACAGAGAAGGTCTTATAATCGGCTCTGCTTGTGAAGCAGGTGAACTTTATAGAAGCATCGTTTTTAATGAGAGTGAAGATAAAATTCGCGAAATTGCAGAATTTTATGATTATCTTGAAATTCAACCAAATGGCAATAACCAGTTTATGATTAGAAGTGAGCGTGACGAATATGCTCACATTAAAACAGTTGAAGATTTAGAAAATATAAATCGCAAAATCATTGCTCTCGCTGACAGCATGGGCAAGCTTGTGTGTGCAACAGGTGACGTGCATTTCCTTGACCCTAAGGACGCTCAATTCCGCGCAATTCTTATGGCTGGACAAGGCTTTAAAGATGCCGACGAGCAAGCACCACTCTATTTCAAAACAACTGAAGAAATGCTCGAAGAATTTGCATATCTTGGTGAAGAAACTGCTTATGAAGTTGTTGTTGAAAACACAAATAAGATTGCAGATATGATTGAACAAGTGCGCCCAATTCCAAAGGGTACATATCAACCATCAATCCCCGGTGCAGAAGACGAGCTTCGTCAAATTTGTTGGGATAAAGCAAAAGACTGGTATGGTGACCCCGTGCCTGAATATGTTGCGGATAGACTTAATCGTGAGCTTGAATCAATTATCGCAAACGGATTTGCCGTGCTTTATATTATCGCACAAAAACTCGTTTGGGATTCAGAGGCACATGGTTATCATGTTGGTTCTCGTGGTTCTGTTGGTTCATCTTTCGTTGCAACAATGGCGGGTATTTCAGAAGTTAATCCGTTAGCACCACATTATCGTTGTGCAAAGTGCAGACATAGTGAATTCTTCTTACATGGTGAATATGGCTCAGGCTTTGATATGCCACCAAAGAATTGCCCACATTGTGATGTGCCAATGGTTCGTGATGGTCACGAAATTCCGTTTGAAACTTTCCTTGGTTTCCACGGTGATAAAGCCCCTGATATCGACCTTAACTTCTCAGGTGATTATCAAGGTTGTGCTCACAGATATACAGAAGAATTATTCGGTCGTGACCATGTGTTTAAAGCGGGTACAATCGCAACAGTTGCTGATAAAACTGCTTATGGTTTCGTAAAAAAATATCTTGAAGAACGAGGCAAAACAGTAACTCGTGCAGAAGAAGACAGACTCACTCGTGGATGCACGGGTATCAAGCGCACAACAGGTCAGCACCCCGGTGGAATGGTTGTTGTGCCTAACGAATTTGATGTTTATGATTTCACAGCAGTTCAATTCCCTGCTGACGACACCACATCCGATATGGAAACAACTCATTTCGACTTCCATTTCTTGCACGATACAATTTTGAAACTTGATATTCTCGGTCATGATGTGCCTACACTCTATAAGCATCTTGAAGATATGACAGGTATTCCTGTTATGGATGTCGATGTGTGTGACCCTAAAATCGTTAGTCTTACAACAAGTCCCGAAGCATTGGGCGTTACTGCTGAAGACATCGGTTGGAAAACAGGCACGCTTTCAATCCCTGAGATGGGTACTTCTTTCGTGTGCCAGATGCTCTTGGAATCTCAGCCAAAAACATTCTCTGACTTGTTGCAGATTTCAGGTCTTTCTCACGGTACTGACGTTTGGCTCGGTAATGCGCAAGAGCTTATCAAAAATGGTACTTGCACAATTTCTGATGTTATTGGTACTCGTGACAGTATTATGACTTATCTTATGCACAAGGGACTTGATTCGGGTCTTGCATTCAATATTATGGAAAAAACCCGTAAAGGTCTTGTTGCGAAATTCGGTTTCCCTGAAGGTGCAGAAGACGAAATGAGAAAATGCAATGTCCCTGAATGGTATATGGAATCTTGTAAGAAAATTAAATATATGTTCCCTAAGGCTCACGCGGCGGCTTATGTTATCGCGGCTCTTCGCCTTGGTTGGTATAAAATCTATAAACCAACAGAATATTACACAGCATTTTTAACTGTTCGTGGTGGTGATTTGGACGCAGTAACTGTGCTCCAAGGTCACGATGCAGTTAAAAAACGCCTTGCAGATTTGCGTGGTAATCCAAATGAACGCAAGGTGCTCACAGCAAAAGAAAAAGACCAGTTCACAGCACTTCAGGTTGTTAACGAAATGATGGCTCGTGGTGTTGAACTCTTACCCGTTGATATTTATAAATCACGCGCAACTGAATATTATATCGAAGACGGCAAAATCAGAATGCCTTTCGCTGCACTTTCAGGTGTTGGCGAAAATGCTGCAAAGGGACTTGCTGAAGGTCAGAATGACGGAAACGGCGACTTCGTTTCTATTGACGATTATCAGGCAAGAACAGGCGCTTCAAGCGCGGTAATCACTGCACTCAAAGATGTTGGTGCGCTTAAAGGATTGCCCGAAACTGCACAAATGAGCTTCTTCGGATTTTAACAAAGTTGTGCAATATATTACTTGACGGAACTGCTTTATTGTGTTAACATATTAGCACGCTAAAGCGACGAACAAAAAGCAAAGGTAAAATTTCTATGAAAAACTACTCAAAAATTACACCCGAAGGCACAAAAGATTATCTTGCATTAGAGTCAAGAGCAATCCGTTGTGCTGAAAAAAGATTATCTGCTCTTTATAAGGCAAAGGGCTATCAAAAGGTAATGACACCAACAATTGAATTTTTCGATGTTTTTAATCGTGAAAGTTCAGGTTATAGCCCTGAGAATTTATATAGTTTAACCGATTCTTATGGCAGACTTTTGGTGCTTCGTCCCGACTCAACACTTCCAATTGCCCGTCTTGCGTCAACAAGACTTCAAAATGCAGTTTTACCACTTCGCATTTACTACAATCAAAATGTTTTTCTTCGTCAGAAGAACTTAACAGGTAGAAGTGACGAATCAACTCAAAGCGGAATCGAGCTTATGGGCGTTTCGGGAATCCGTGCAGATTTAGAAGTAATTGCAACTGCGGTTGAAGCAATTGAATGTTGCACATCTGCTGATTTCAAGTTGGAAATCGGACACGCAGGTTTCTTTAAAGACCTTTGCAACAATCTCAATGTTGATGATGAAACAATTAGTGCTATTTATGACTGTGTTGAAAGTCGAAACTTTGTTTCTCTTAATAAAATTCTTGATAAAATCGGTGAAAACAGCGTAACAGATTGTATCCGTAACTTGCCAAGATATTTTGGCGGACTTGATATAATCGAAAAAGCAAAGCAAATTGGAATTGGTGATGAAAGCCTTGAATATCTTAAAGAACTCTATGTTCAGCTTGAAAAGATGGGGCTTTCAGATAAAATCATTATCGATTTGAGCCTTGTTAACCGTACAAATTATTATACAGGTATTATCTTCAAAGGTTACCTTGACGGTAGTGGTATTTCAGTTGTTTCGGGTGGTCGATATGACTTGCTCGCAGGTGAATTTGGCAAGAATATGCCATCAACAGGTTTCGGTATTGAAACAGGCGCATTGGCATCGGTTATGATGACAAGAAATGAAGTTGAAGAAGAAATCATGCCACAGATAATTGTCTGGGGCGACGAAAATTATATAACAAATGCTCTTGAATATTCAAAGACCCTTCGAAGCAAAGATATTTTCTGCGAAATGTCAAACTTCTCTACAGCAGAAGAAACAATTGAATATGCAAAGCAAAAAGGTATTAAAACAGTTTGCATTATCGATAAAAACGGAATGAGCGAGGTGCAGTTATGAGTCTTAGAATAGCGCTCACAAAAGGCAGACTTGAAAAACAGACAGTTGAATTGTTTCAAAAAATGGGACTTGACTGTGACGAGCTTATAAATAAAGGTCGCCGTTTGATTTTGAAAGTCAATGACTATGAAGTTGTTTTGGCAAAAGCGGCTGATGTTATAACTTATGTTGAACATGGTGTTTGCGATATCGGTATTGTGGGTCGTGACACAATTGTTGAAAACGGAAAAAGTTTCTATGAAATGATGGATTTAAACCTTGGCAAATGTGATTTTGCACTTGCAACAAAAAAAGGTGAAAATTTCTTTGACGGATTCAACACAAAACGCATTGCTTCAAAATATCCAAATGTTACAAAAGCATATTTTGAAGGCAAGGGCATGGATGTTAAGATTATTAAAATTGAAGGCTCTGTTGAGCTAGCCCCACTTTTAAACCTTGCAGACGGAATTGTGGATATTGTTGAAACAGGCACAACACTCAAAGAAAACGGACTTGAAGTTGTTGAAAAGATTATGCCGATTTCAGCAAGAGTTATTGTTAATATGGCAAGTATGAAACTTCGTCGTGATGAAATAGACGAGTTTTTAGAAAAATTAGGAAAAGTTATCCCAAAGGGTGAATGATATGATAAATATGGTCGTTGCAGACGGAAAAAATGAAGAACTTTTAATCGCTCAGCTTAAAGAGAGAAGCGGTGAAGTTGATAAAAAGGTAACTGTTGCAGTTACAGAAATTCTTGAAAATGTTAAACTTAACGGCGACAAGGCAGTTAAGGAATATACAATTAAATTTGATGGCAAAGCACCAGAAAATGCTGAAATTTCAAAAGAAGAAATTGAAGAATCAATCAAAGAGTGCGACCCATTCTTTGTAAAGTCATTGGAAGACGCTGCAGAAAATATTCGTGATTTCCATGAGCGTCAATTACAGCAAAGTTGGCTCACCCCAAAAGAAAATGGCGTTATAATGGGTCAAAGAATTCGCGGACTCGAAAGAGTTGGTATTTATGTGCCTGGTGGCACAGCAGCATATCCGTCAAGCGTGCTTATGAATGCAATTCCTGCAAAAATCGCAGGTGTTAAAGAAATCATTATGGTAACACCACCTGCAAAAGACGGAAAACCAAATCCTGATATTCTTGCTGCTGCAAAAATTGCAGGGGTTGACAGAGTGTTCCTTATGGGTGGCGCACAAGCCGTTGCAGCACTTGCTTACGGCACAGAAACAGTACCAAAAGTTGATAAAATTGTTGGTCCTGGTAACATTTTCGTTGCTACTGCAAAGAAACTTTTATATGGTACAGTTGATATTGATATGGTTGCAGGCCCAAGTGAAATTTTGATTGTTGCTGACGAAAGCGCAAATTCAAAATTCCTTGCAGCTGACCTTATGAGTCAGGCTGAACACGATGTTCTTGCTTCTTCAATTCTAATTACAACAAGCGAAAAAATTGGCGAAGAAACAAAGAAAGAATTGGCTCGTCAGTGTGCAACTCTTTCTCGTAAAGAAATTATCGAAAAATCACTTAAAGATTTCGGTGCAATTATTGTTTGTGATTCAATGGATAAAGCAGTTGACTTTGCAAACAGACTTGCACCTGAACACCTTGAAATGTGTGTCGAAAATCCACTTGATTATATTGGCAGAATGGATAACGCAGGTAGCGTCTTCCTTGGTAACTTCTCACCAGAACCTTTGGGTGACTATTTTGCAGGACCTAACCACGTTCTCCCAACAAGTGGCACAGCAAGATTTTTCTCACCATTGTCAGTTGACAGTTTTGTTAAAAAATCAAGTTTTATTTATTATACAGAAGATGCTCTTCGTGACTGCAAAGATAAAGTTATCAAACTTGCAGATACAGAAGGCTTAACAGCTCACGCAAACTCAATTAAGGTTAGATTTGAGGACTAATATGTTTCAATTAAACGAAAAAGTAAAAAACTTAACACCTTATGAGCCAATCAGCGGTACTTATGAAATCCGTCTTGATGCCAATGAGTCATTTCTCAAATTTTCTGAAGAAATTGAAAATGAAATGATAGAAGCACTCAAAAATACCGCATTTAATCGTTACCCCGACCCAATGGCGACAAAGTTGGTTGACGGATTTTCAAAATATTTCGGCGTTAATCCTGAATGTGTAACAGCGGGCAACGGCTCTGACGAAATTATTTCAGTAATAATGAATGCATTTTTGCAAAAAGGGGATAAGATTTTAACTCTTGAACCCGATTTTTCAATGTATCGATTTTATGCTGAAATCGCAGAATGCGAAAGTGTTAAGTATCAGAAAAACGAAAATTTAGATGTGAATATTGATGATGTTATCTCACTTGCGAATAGTGAAAAAGTGCGAATCGTAATTTTCTCAAATCCTTGCAACCCAACATCAAGAATAATCACAAAAGAAGATGTTATAAAACTCATTAACGGCACGGACTCTTTGGTTGTCCTTGACGAAGCATATATGGATTTTGCAGGTGATGAAAGTCTTTTGGGCGAGTTTGAAAAATATGATAATCTCATAATTTTGAAGACCTGCTCAAAGGCATTAGGCAGCGCTGCGCTCCGTTTAGGCTTTGCAGTTGCAAATAAAACTCTTACAAATGTAATCCGTGCTGTGAAATCACCTTATAATGTGAATTCTGTATCACAGGCTCTTGGTGAAGTGCTTTTTGCACACCCTGATTATATTGATAACTGTATTGAAACCGTTGTAAAATCAAGAAAAGAGCTTTATTTGCAAATTCTTGAAATTAAGAGTGATAAAATAGAAAAAGCATTTGAAACACATACAAACTTTGTATTTTTAAAAGTAAAAAATGCAAAGCAAGTATTTGAGAAAATGAAAGAAAATAGCATTATTATTCGAAATATGGGCGATTATCTGCGAATTACTGCGGGTACAGAATATGAAAACGAAAAAATGCTTGAAACTTTCAAAAAAGTGTTGGAGGAAGTATGATGAGAACTGCAACAATTGAGAGAAAAACAAAGGAAACAGATATTGTTCTCACACTCTGTCTTGATGGTGGAGAAGTGAGTGTTAATACAGGAGTTGGCTTTTTTGACCACATGCTCACAGCTTTTGCAACTCATGCAGGTTTTGGACTTCAAGTGACTTGCAAAGGGGACTTGGAAGTTGATTGTCACCACACAGTTGAAGATGTTGGCATTGTGCTTGGCAAAGCACTTTTTGAATGCTTGGGAGACAAGGCAAACATTGTCCGTTATGGCAGTTTCTTTGTGCCGATGGACGAAGCACTTGGATTTTGTGCAGTTGACATTTGCAACCGCGAATATTTAGTGTTTGAAGCATATTTTCCACAAGAAAAATGTGGAGATTTTGATGCTTGCATGTGCGTTGAATTCTTCCGTGCAGTTGCAGATAATGCAAAGATTACATTGCATCTTCGTGCACCTTATGGTGACAATTCTCACCATATTGCCGAAGCAATCTTCAAGGCTTTTGGTCATGCAATGAGCATTGCGGTTGAGCCTTCAAACAAAACACTTTCTACAAAGGGGACTTTGTAATAAATGATTATTTTTCCAGCTATTGATATAAAAGATAAAGAATGTGTGCGACTTTACAAGGGCGATTTTGCAACTGCTGGTAAAGTTGCAGATTCATATATGGAAACTGCACTGAATTTCAGAAGAGCTGGTGCAGAGTGGATTCACATGGTTGATTTAAACGGTGCACTTGATGGTATTCGCATAAATAGTGAAATCTTCCTTGACGTTGCCAAAAACAGTGGACTAAAAGTTGAGGTTGGCGGCGGAATCCGTACAATGAAAGATGTGGATTTCTATATTCAAAATGGTATTGAGCGTGTGATTATCGGCTCGGCAGCTCTTAAAAATCCACAGCTTGTAAAAGAGGCTTGCAAAGAGTTTGGCGACAGAATCGCAGTTGGCATTGATGCTAAAAACGAGATGGTTGCAACAGAGGGTTGGACAGAAAAAAGTGATACTCACTATATCGACCTTGCAAAGAGAATGGAAGATTTTGGCGTAAAGTATATTATCTTTACAGATATTGATTGTGACGGCATGCTTTCAGGTCCAAATCTCGAGCAACTTGTTAAACTTAATGATGCAGTTTCTTGCAATATTACTGCAAGTGGTGGTATAAAGGATATACAGAATATCATCGACCTTAAAAATGCTAACATGTATGGCGCAATATGTGGTCGCTCAATTTATAGTGGTACATTGAATTTGTTAGATGCAATCAAGGAGGCAAAATAATGAACCTTGATAAATATTTTGTTAAAGGGGAGTTAATCCCCGCAATTATTCAAGAAGAAAGCACAGGCGAAGTGCTTATGCTTGCTTATATGAATAAAGAGTCAATGGCAAAAACTCTCGAAACTGGTTATACTTGGTTCTGGAGTCGTTCTCGTCAGGAATTGTGGAACAAAGGTGCAACATCGGGTCATCTTCAAAAGGTTATTTCAATTCACGGCGACTGTGATGACGACACATTGCTTATAAAAGTAGAACAAACAGGTCCTGCTTGTCACACAGGTAGTAAATCTTGTTTCTTTAAGGAGATTAAATAAAATGAACGATACATTAGTAAATCTTTATGAAACCATTCTCGAAAGAAAAGAGAATAAGCAAGAGGGTTCATACACTTGCTATCTTTTCGAAAAAGGACTTGACAAAATCCTTAAAAAAGTCGGCGAAGAATGTTCTGAAACAATCATCGCAGCAAAAAATGGCAACAAAGAAGAAACTGTTGGTGAAATCAGCGACCTTATTTTCCATCTTTTTGTTATGATGGCAAACGAAGGTATTGCCGTAGAAGATGTTATGGCAGAGCTTGACAAACGTAGCAACAAAACAGGCAATCTCAAAGTCTTTCACCAAGTAGATAAAAATACATAAACACGACCTATTTTCCCTGTAACTGCCTCAAAAATCCTCGAAATACACTCGTATGTCTTGCGGTTTTTTCGTTGTTACAGAAAAAATATTTTCGTGTTTTAATAATTAGGATTAGAGGGTAAAAAATGAAATATATTTTAGCATTATTCGTAATTTTTATTATAGTTACACTTATCCGTGCGATTTTCTTCAAAGAGAAAAAGGTTGAAAACCAAAAACTCGAACCTGAAATGGTCAATATGGAAAAATATTGTCAGGATTTAAGTGACGCAATTAAAATCAAGACAATTTCCAACTATGACAGAGAACTTGTTGACTGGAATGAGTTTGATAAGTTCCACGCATTTTTGGAAGAAAGATTCCCTCTTGTACATAAAACAATGACAAAAACAAAGGTTGCGGATGCGAGTCTTGTTTTTGAATGGACAGGTAGTGACCCAAGCCTTGACGGTATTGCTATGCTTGCTCATCAGGATGTTGTTCCAATTACAGCAGGCACAGAAGGTGACTGGGAGCATGAGCCATTCAGCGGTTATAATGACGGTGAATTTATCTGGGGCCGTGGCGCAATGGATATGAAAAACCATCTAATAGCAGTTATGGAATGTATGGAAGAACTCATTAATGAGGGCTTTGTGCCAAAGCGTTCAATTTTTATCTGTCTTGGTCACAACGAAGAAGTTGTTGCAGCACCTGATAATGGTGCAAAGCAGATTGCAGCATATCTTAAAGAAAAAGGTGTTCACCTTGAAGCAGTTCTTGACGAAGGTGGCGCAATTCTTCCTGTTAAACTTGGCAAACTTCTTGACATCAACCTTACAGGTGTTGGTATCGCAGAAAAAGGTAGCGTTAACTATAAAGTCAGCGTAAATGCAAAGGGTGGCCACTCATCACAACCACCAAAACACACAGCAGTTGGTAAACTTGCAGATGTTGTTAAAGACATTGAAAATCATCAGTTCAAAGCAACAATGCCTGACTATCTTAAACAACTTATCAAGAGAGTTGGTATGAATGCAGGTTATCCGTTAAGAGTTGTTCTTGTGAACGCACCAATTTTACAACCACTTATTCTTGCTATCTGCAAAAATATTCCTGCGGCAGCATCTCTTATTCGTACTTGCACTGCAGTAACAATGGCTGAAGGTAGTCCACAATTCAATGTTCTTCCACAAAAGGCATCAATTACAGTTAATTTCAGAACAATGCCAGGCGTTACAATTAAAGATGTTGAACAGCATATCAGAGATAGCGTAAAAAATAAGGATATTGATGTTGAATTCCTTGTTGGTAAAGAATCTTCACAGGTTTCACCAACAGATTCAAAAGCATTCCAGACAATTAAAGAATTGGCAGAAGCACAAAACAGCAAAAACCTTGTTACACCATTCTTGGTAATGGGTGGCACAGATGCTTATAACTATGAGCCTGTTTGTGAAAATATCTATCGTTTCGCACCATTCGTTGCGGACACAAAACTTCTTCTCTGCACACACGGTACAAACGAAAGAATCCCAATTGCTTGTTGTGAAGACGCAATCGCATTCTTTAAGCGTTACACACGCCGAATGACTGAAAAATAATTGTTAAATATAAAATCAACCTACAATTCTATGAATCGTAGGTTGATTTTTTTGTAGCTGTAAATGTATAATGACATTGTAAGGATGTGATTTAATGAATCCTGAAAAAACAGGTGCTCTTATTGCACAGCTTCGTAAAGAAAAGAACATAACGCAAAAAGATTTGGCAAAAAAGATTGGTGTTACCGATAAAGCAATTTCTCGTTGGGAAACAGGCAGGGGATATCCTGATGTTGAAATTTTGCCAGACCTTGCAAAAGCTTTATCGGTTTCTATTAACGAATTGCTTAATGGCGAATTACAACAGAAAGGACAATCTGTCATTGTGCCATACGGAAACTTAGAATATGTTTGCAATGCCGCCAAACTTAATAAACAAAAACAGAAAAAACAACTTTTTGTAATAATTGCAGTTTCTCTTGTAATCGTTATTGTTTGTATCGCAAATCAATTACATAGTTTTGCAGAATATCTGGTCGGTTCTGATAATTGTATTATTCAATCCGATTATTCTTATCTTATGTATTACAATGAGAAATATGTTCCACTAGATACAGGGTATATAGAAAAGCACCAACCATCTAAAAATCGTGCTTATGATTGTAAAATAGGTGAAGTAGCTGTTGATATAGCAAAAATCGAGGGTTATAGTTTTATTGACAGACTTTTTTGTGAAGATAGATTATATTACATAAAAGGTATACCCAATGATGATATTGTTTATCTTTATACTGATTATGATTTGCTTGTCACTCAATACTATGTTAAAGAAGAGAAACTTGAATACTATAATGAAATTTTGAAAAAAGCCGAGCCAATAAATTACTATGCACAGATTGAGCAAAAGGATAATAACTTAAAAGATATTCAAATAAGTCAAGAAATAGTAAATGCTATAAAAGAAGCTGAAAAATTTGAAAAGGATTTAACAGTTGATACAAGCACAAATCGAAGTAACGGAGAAGAATTTGTGTTTGTTCATGCTTATGAAGAAAACATGATTTTCTATCAATTAAAAGGTGAAATCCTTTATAAGAATGAAAAATATTATTGGTATCCATATCAAGGCTTGCCAAATTATTCTTCACACCCATATCTTATTAATGAAGATTTTTATGGAGAATTAGAAAAACTATTTTCATATATGTATCAATAAATATTTTTACATAGCAAAAAGGACTCTCAACTGAGAGCCCTTTTCTTTTTGTAATTAATCTAAATTAAAATACTTTTTAGCATTGTTGAACGAAATGTCTTCAACAATCTGTGAAAGGAATTCGATGTCAGCGGGATATTTGCCGTCTTCCACCAAATCACCAATGATTTCGCAGAGAATTCTTCTGAAATATTCGTGTCTTGGATATGATAAGAAACTACGAGAGTCAGTAACCATACCAACAAATTTGCCAAGCACACCAAGGTTGCCGAGGGTTTTCATTTGCTCTCTCATGCCGTCATAGTTGTCATTAAACCACCAAGCAGAGCCAAACTGAATTTTTGATGCTGCCTCAGTGCCTTGGAAGTTGCCAAGCATTGTGCCAAGCACATAATTGTCTTTTGGATTAAGTGTGAAAAGTACAGTTTTTGGTAACAAATCTTTAACTGCGAGAGAGTCAAGATAACGAGAAAGTCCGTGAGCCAAGTTGTAATCATCAACTGAGTCAAAACCTGTGTCAGCACCGAGAGATTTGAACATTTTTGTGTTGTTGTTTCTCATTGCGCCGAAGTGCAATTCCATAACCCAACCGCGTTTTGCATATTCAGCACCAAAGAATTGTAAAAGTGCTGTGCGATATTGGTCTAACTCTTTAACTGAGAATGTTTCGTCACCCTTGATTGCTTTTACAAAAATTGCTTCTAACTCGTCGTCAGTTGCCAATTCATAAGGACAATAAGCCAAAGCATGGTCAGATGCCCTACAACCCATTTCGTCAAAGAAATTAATTCTCTTTTCGAGAGCTGCGAGCAAATCCTTAAAGGACTTGATTTCCATTTCTGCTGCGTTTTCCATTGCCTTAACCCAAGGTGCAAAAGCATCTGTGTCAATAAGGAATGATTTGTCAGGACGAAAAGCAGGTAAAACCTTGCATTTGAAAGTCTTGTCTTCTGCTAAAAGTTTGTGATATTCAAGAGTGTCTGCTGCGTCGTCAGTTGTGCATACGCAATATACATTTGAACGCTCAATAAGCTCTCTTGGTGTGAATCCACCTTCGTTGATTTGTCGGTTACATTCTTCCCAGATTTCTTCAGCAGTTGCACTGCTTAATGGCTTTGTAATTCCAAAATATCTTTGAAGCTCAAGATGAGTCCAATGATAAAGTGGATTACCAATGCAATATGGCAATGCTTCTGCATATTTCAAGAATTTTTCTTTTGGAGTGCTGTCACCAGTGATATACTTCTCGTCAATACCATATCCACGCATTCCACGCCATTTATAGTGGTCGCCACCAAGCCAAAGCTCAGCAATATCGCGAGGCTTTTTATTCTCATAAATCTCTTTTGGAGAGAGGTGGCAATGCCAGTCAAAAATTGGTGTATTTTTTGCACCTTTTTCAAAAATCTTTTGAGCAGTTTCAGTTGTCAAAAGAAAATCTTCACCCATAAATTGTCTCATAAAATCACCTTTTTAAAAGATTTGGTTTTATCAATATCCTTATTGTAGCACATTCTTTTTAAAAAACATAGTAAAACCTATAAAATTTTCTCATTTTGTTACTGTTTTGTTACTGTACAAACCCTAATAAACTATTGAAAAAAGCGTCATAATGTGCTACAATAAACTGATTATAAATATTTTAATATCGAGAGGTATGTTTTTTTATGTCAGGACATTCAAAATGGAGTACAATCAAAAGAAAAAAAGAGAAAACAGATAACGCCAGAGCTAAGGTTTTCACCAAGATTGGTCGTGAAATCGCAGTTGCTGTTAAAGCAGGTGGACCAGACCCAGCAGGTAACTCAAAGCTTAAGGACGTAATCGCAAAAGCTAAGGCTGCAAATATGCCAAATGATAACATTGAAAGAGTTATCAAAAAGGCAGCAGGTGAAGGTAGCGGCGAAAACTACGATGAAATCGTATATGAAGGCTATGGCCCATCAGGTATTGCAGTTATAGTTGAAGCACTCACAGATAACAGAAACAGAACTGCAGCCGATGTTCGCCACTACTTTGACAAATTTGGTGGCAATATGGGTATGAGCGGTTGCGTTTCATTTATGTTTAACCGTCAGGGTGTAATCCTTTTCGAAAAAGAAGGAATCGACGAAGACCAGCTTATGGAAGATGCACTTGAAGCAGGTGCTATCGACTTTATAGCAGAAGACGAAATCTATGATGTTCGTACAGAAGCAAATGATATGGGCGCAATTCGTGATGACCTTGAAGCAAAGGGTTATAAATTTGTTTCAGCAGAAGTTGAATATGTGCCAAGCACATACACAGCACTCACAAACCCAGACGATATCAAAAACATGGGCAGAATGCTTGAAATGTTTGAAGAGAACGATGATGTTCAAAATGTATATCACAACTGGGAAAACGAAGAAGACTATGAATAATTGCAGTAATTTGGCGTATTTTCACTTTTGCGTCGTCGACTTACACTCGTAAGCCTTCCTCCTTAAAAGCGAAAATTCATCCAAATTCCAAGCAATTCTTCGTGGAAAAATAGGTGTGCTATTATTTGAAAGGCAAAACTATATCTATTTTATCTACAATTCTTAAAAATCAAGACTACATCTATTAACCATCATTAATTGTGAAAGGAAGAGTCATAATGGACAAACCATTGTTAAGTGTAATAATCCCCATGTATAATGGTGAAAAATACATTGAAAACATAATAAAAGCATTTAAAAATCAAACAAAAAAATGTTTCGAGTTAATTTTTGTCGATGATGGCTCAAAAGACAACACATATCAAAAATTGCAAGAATATGTTGGTAAAGAAGATTTTGAGATAACTGTTTATCATCAAGAAAATCAAGGCGTTAGTGCAGCGAGAAATGCCGGGGTAGCATTAGCAAAGGGCGAATATATTTCTTTTGTTGATGGTGATGACTATATTGTAGCTGATTATATTGAATTGTTAGCAAATCAATATAAGAAAAATGATTTTGATGTTTGTATATTCCAGTCTTTGCGTATAAAAGAAGATGAACCGTATATACCTCAAATAACAGATAAGACAATAAAGTCGATAGATAAAATCGCTATGTTAGAAAGAATGGTTATAAATCCAACAGCCTTGGGTGTATACAATCTCTTTATTAAAAGAAACTTTTATGAAGAGAAAAATATTTCTTTTAAAACGGGATACAAATACTACGAAGATTATGATGTTCTTTATCGAATTTTTGCTGTTGCGGAGAAATTGGTTATAACTGAATATCAGATGTATTTCTATATTTTGCGTGATGGTTCAGCGATGGCGAGATTTAATACACATCGCTTATCTTGCGTAGAGTTGCTGGAAAATTTGGTGCCAATCTTCAAAAAGAACTCACCAGAATTCGTGAAAACTTTTGAAAATTGGGGTATATCACGAATTTTCTGGTCTATGATGTGGCAGGCAAGTATGGCGTTTTCAATTAGAGACGCATTATATTTTGCAAAGAAAACAAATATGGCACAATATATGCGCAATTTATACAATATTCCAGGCAAAAAGGTAAGTTTAAGTGCAAGATTATATTCAGTATCAAAAGTTGCATTTATAATGGCTGCGAAAATTTTGGGTAAAACTCATTCAAAAGTTGAAAAAGTGAATATTCAACCATTTAAAGAATATTTTGAGAATTTGCCAAAGAAAATTCTTGTATATGGCATGACCGATAACAAAGGTGGCATTGAGGCTTATATTATGAATATGTATCGTAATATAGACCGTCAAAAGCTTCAGTTTGACTTTGTGGTGGACTGGGACACTATGGCTTATGGTGAAGAGGTTATAGAAAAGGGTTCAAAAATCCATTATATACCCGCAAAGAGCAAACAACCAATAAAGCAGATTATAGACTTTATTAAAATATTAAAAACTCATAAAGAGTACAAAACTGTTTATTTCAACATATTGAATGCAGGTAGTGCTTTTAATATGATTGCACCATTCATGATGAGAAGAAGAATAGTGGTGCATAGTCACAACGGTTCTGACGATAATATGAAATTGCATAAAATTTTTATGATTCCATTAAATATTGTTGCAGATTCAAGATTGGCGTGTTCTGAACTTGCTGCAGAATACATGTTTGGAAAATCATATTTAGAAAAAGGACAAGTTAAGATAATAAACAATGCAATAAATATTGATAATTATACTTTCGATGCTGAAAAGAGAGCAAAGAAAAGAGAAGAATTGCAATTAGGCGATAATTTTACAGTTTTGCATGCAGGACGAATGGCTAATCAAAAAAATCCATTGTTTTTGATTGATATATTTGCAAATATTTGCAAGAGGAATGAAAAAGCAATGTTGCTATATGCCGGAACAGGTCCTATGGAAGACGAGGTTCGAGAATATGCAAAGAGCAAAGGTGTATTCAACAATATTAAGTTTTTAGGGATGCGAAATGATGTTCCTGAACTTATGCAAGCTGCAGATGTATTTTTATTACCTTCAAAATATGAAGGATTGCCTGTTGTAGGTATTGAAGCGCAGGCTGCGGATTTGCAATGTTTCTTATCAGACAGAATTTCTTCTGCTGTTAAGATAACTGAAAAAATGCATTTTATGAGCATTGATGGCAATGCAGATTTGTGGGCACAAGCAATATTGCAAGTTGAAACTAACAATAGAAAGTCAAGAAAATCAGAGATATCTGATGCGGGGTATAATATTTCACAAGAGACTGGAAAGTTAGTTGAAGAATTAATGTGATTTTGGGTGAGAGAATG
Organism: Candidatus Fimenecus sp.; assembly: GCA_045632525.1. Lineage (GTDB taxonomy): Bacteria > Bacillota > Clostridia > Oscillospirales > Acutalibacteraceae > Fimenecus. The sequence goes on along the minus strand of JAZQWV010000033.1, from coordinate 44,763 downwards.
GATAGATTAAAGTTAAAGCCAGAATACTTGAATTTTATCGAAAAATTATTTTTATATTTATTCATGGCTTATGCAATTCTAAGTTCCAACAGTTTTACATACGGCACAAAAGTTATTGGACTTGTTATGTGGCCGTCATTTGCTTTGGGTGCAGCAATAATTTTATATCGAGTATTGCATTTCAAAAACTATTATAAAATGACTGGATTTATTGGCTTGATTGCAATGCTTGGAAGCTTAGCAGTTTCTGTTCTGATGAATTATAAGTTTTCATTTAAGGAAAACGTTATTATATGCATACTTTGGTGTTTCTACTTGTTGGTTATATATATAATTGAAAATGGAAAGAACATAAACAAAGTTATAGAGGATTTTGAATTATTTGCTAAGTTCTTTGTTGCATATACCTTAATCAGCTCTATTGTGAGTTTCTATTTGTTGCTCACAGGTTATGCAGAAAGAATTATAACAACAGATACCAATTATGAATATTTTAGAGGTTTTATTATAGGCAGATTATGGGGAACTTACATAAATCCTAATAATGGTGCTGTTTCTGCCGCAATTTCAGCATTATTCTTGGTGTTTTTTATTTGCAAAGCCAAAAAGATTTATACCAAGATTTTCTGTGGAGTTGCTATTTTCCTTGAGTTAATGTATATTGCATTGTCAGACTCTCGTTCCGGTGCAGTTTGTGTCGGTGTCGCAGTCGCTATCTTTGCATTGGTTCTCATGATTTACAAATGGGAAAAGAAAAAAGTCGGATTTAAAATTTTAGCAGTCTGCTTGGCTTGCGTCATTGGTGTTGTAGGATTTATAGTGCCACGCAAGTTAAAAGACGGATATAATAATGTTTCTGTTGCAATAACAGAATATATGAATGAACATCCATCTAATGATGCTGGTGATGGCGACGAAGAAAAGGATAAAGATAAATTTGAACTGAATGTAGTTGATAGAGGCTACGATTTATCAGGTGATGTAAGCAACAGAAGATTTGATGTGTGGTTTGGTGGAGTACAGGCATTTTTAGAGTCACCTAAAACTATAATTATGGGATACTCATTTAAAGGCTTTACTGAGCAGGTGCAGGAAAAACAACCTGATAATTATTTGGTAAATAATGACTTTACAATTTTCACAACGCTCGATAATGAAGTAATTAACATTTTGGTTGCACAAGGATTGCTTGGAATATTGGCAACAGCAGCGTTTGTGGTTATGGTATTAATTAATATTATAAAGAATTGGTTTAAACAGAAGAAAGAAAACCAAATTATAATTGCTGTTTTAACTGGAGTAATAATTGCGTTAGCAACATCATCAATGTTTGGAAGTATGATGTTTTATCACTTCTCTCCTAATACAATTGCTTTTTGGTTTGTTTTAGGTTCTTTGATGTATGTTTTAAAAATGGGGAGCAAGGTGAATAACGATGAAACATCCAATTGATATTGTGATTCCTTGGGTTGACGGACAAGACCCGGAATGGTTTGCGCAAAAGCAACAGTATTCGCCAAATAAAAATGAAGATGATAATATCAACAGATACAGAGATTGGGGATTGTTGCAATATTGGTTTCGTGGAATAGAGAAATTTGCTCCGTGGGTTAATAAAATTCACTTTGTTACTTGGGGGCATCTTCCAGAGTGGCTTAATACTGAACACCCTAAATTGAATATTGTAAATCATAAGGACTATATTCCTGAACAATATCTTCCCGTATTTAGCGTTAATCCTATTGAATTGAATTTTCATAGAATTGAAGGTTTATCAGAGCACTTTATTTATTTTAATGACGATACTTATTTGATTGATGAAATGTCTCCAGAAAACTTCTTTGTTAATGGATTGCCATTCGATAATGCTACAGAAGTACCTCTTAGATTTTTCCCTGGTGGAATTGACCACATGATTGGAAATGATATGACAATCATAAATAAACATTTTAACAAGAGAGAAACAATCAAAAAGAATAAAAAGCAGTGGTTTTCAACTAAGGCATTAAAATCGACGTTGAAAAACATATACATGATTCCTGTTAGTGGCTTTTCTGCCTTTGATAACCCACACATGCCAAATCCTTTTTTGAAATCTACATGGTGTGAATTATGGGAAAAGGAATATGAGATTTTAAATGATACATCAATGAATAGATTCAGAGGATTTGAAGATGTGAATCAATGGCTTTTCAGATATTGGCAATTTGCAAAAGGTGATTTTATTCAATCTAAAGGTCCTCAAGGTAAGTTCTTTTCTATAGGAAGAGATGATTCTGAAATTCAACAAGCAATCGAAAACAGAAGTTATAAGATGATTTGCTTGAGCGATGATAGTGTTTCATTGGATTTTGAGAAAGAAAAAGAATTCATAGATAATTGTTTCAAAAAAATTTTTCCTAATAAATCTTCTTATGAAAAGTAAAAAGATAATTGCATAAAAGAAGGGTCGCGTGTTTTTTGAAAAGAATAGACGATAAAGATAAGGTTCTTTTTAAAAATACGATTATGTTGTATATATTACAATTTTCATCGTATTTATTTAGCTTTATAACTGTTCCATATCAAACTCGAGTTCTTGGTCCAGTTGTATATGGTGTGTTAGGTGTTGCTGCTGCAACAATGGCATATTTCCAACTGTTTATGGATTTTGGTTTTATGTTGTCAGCAACGGAAGACATTTCTCTTAATCGTGAAGATAAAGTTTTTGTATCAAAAAAACTTACTTCAATTGCTATGATAAAAGTGTGCTTTGCAACTATATCTGTATTAATAATTTTTGCACTCACATTATTTATTGAGCCTTTTTCAAAATATAAAACTTTATACATTGTTTATGTTCTTGCCTTTGTAATGCAATCATTCTTGCCAGATTATTTCTTCCGTGGCATAGAAAAAATGTCAGCGGTTACAATCAGAACGGTTGCGGTGAAATTCTTCTGCTGTGTAATGACATTCGTTTTTCTTCGTACAGAAGAAGATTATCTCGTTGTTCCAATTTTGTTGTTGATTGGTAATATTGGAGCAGTTGTTTGGGCTTATGCTTACATTTACAAAACATTAAACTATAGTTTCCAGAAGGTTACTTTTGCAGAAATCATTCACGACCTTAAGCGTTCAGCAATCTTCTTCTTATCAAGAATTGCATCAACAGTATATAGTGCTACTAATACTGTGATAATGGGGTTCATAGACAAGACAGGAATATCAACAGGATATTTCACATCTGCTGACAAAATTATATCAACAGCCAAAGGTGCAATCGCACCAATTTCGGATAGCTTTTATCCTTATATGGTTAAACACAAGAATTTTAAGATGATTGCAAGAGTGCTGTTGGTGGTTGAACCAGTTATATTACTTGGCTGTATTGTGGTAGGTATTTTCGCAGAGCCTATATGTATAATTGCTTTTGGTAAAGAATTCGCAGGTGCAGCACCAGTGCTTAAAGCATTCTTACCTGTTGTTGTTGTGCTTTTACCAAGTTATATTCTTGGATTCCCTACATTGAGTGCAATGAACTTGTCTAAATATGCTAACTATTCAATCTTCTTTGGAACAGCGGTTCATTTGATTGGAATAGTGATTTTAGTAGCAACATCAAGCATTAGTGCTATTACATTGGCAACACTTTCTGCTATTTCAGAAACAGCGATTATGTTGTTTAGATTAATAACCGTAATAAAACATCGTAATGTGTTCAAACAAAAATCTATAGAGTAAGAGGTCACTATTATGAAAAAATATGATTATCTTATAGTTGGTAGTGGGCTTTTTGGTGCAGTGTTTGCACATGAAGCAACCAAAAAAGGTAAAAAATGTCTCGTTATTGAAAAACGCGACCATATTGGTGGTAACATCTATTGTGAAAATATTGAAGGCATCACAGTCCATAAATATGGTGCTCATATTTTCCACACAAGCAACAAAAGAGTGTGGGATTATGTAAATGAGCTTTGTGAGTTCAATAATTTCATAAATTCGCCTGTAGGAAAATATAAGGGCGAGATGTACAACTTGCCATTTAATATGAATACTTTCTCAAAGATGTTCGGAGTTTCAACTCCAGAAGAAGCCGAGAGAGTAATTGCTGAACAAAGAGCAGAAATTAAAGGTGAGCCTCAAAACCTTGAAGAACAAGCAATCAGCCTTGTTGGTAGAGAGATTTACACAAAACTTATTAAAGGCTATACAGAAAAGCAATGGGGTAGAGATTGCAAAGAACTTCCACCATTCATTATCAAGCGCTTACCTGTTAGATATACTTATGATAACAACTATTTCAATGACCGTTATCAAGGTATTCCCGAAGGTGGCTATAATGTAATCATTGAAAAGCTACTCCAAGGCATTGAAGTTCGTCTTAACACAGACTTTTTCAGCGATAAAGAAGGTTTCTTAAACCTTGCAGATAAATGTCTTTATACAGGTACAGTTGATGCTTTCTTCGATTATAAATTAGGCCATTTAGGATACAGAAGTCTTAAATTTGAAACAGAAACTCTTGACTGTGCAAACTATCAGGGCGTTGCTGTTGTTAATTATAATGAGCGTGAAATTCCATTCACAAGAATAATTGAACACAAGCATTTTGAATTTGGTAAGCAACCAAAGACAGTTATTACAAGAGAATATCCTGCAGATTGGTATGAGGGTGACGAGCCTTATTATCCAATCAATGATGAGCAGAATAACGCTTTGTATGAAAAGTATGCTGCCTTGGCAAAAGAACAGGATGGAATTCTTTTCGGTGGCCGTCTTGGTATGTATAAATATTATGATATGGATAAGTGTATTGAAGCAGCACTTAACCTTTGTGATGAGGAGTTATAATTATGAGCGATGTAAAAATTTCTGCAATTATGCCGGTTTATAATGTTGAAAAATTTATCGGTAAATGCATTGAAAGTCTTCAGGCACAAACTCTTACAGAATGGGAACTTATTGCAGTTGATGATGGTTCACCTGATAATTCAGGTGCGATTTGTGACGAATATGCAAAGAACGATAGCCGTATAACTGTTATTCACAAAGAAAACGGTGGTGCACCAAGTGCCCGTAATATTGCTATTCCACAGGCAAAGGGCGAATATCTTTATTTCGTTGATTCAGATGACTGGGCAGAGCCAACAATGTTTGAAGATATGTATAAAATGGCAAAAGAGAATAACGCTCAGCTTGTTGTTGCGGGTTATTATATTGACACATATTATTCAGACACAGAGTTTTATTCACAAGAACAGGCATTGCCAACAAAAGTGTTTGCAAATCAGCGTGAATTCCGTGAATATGCTCACAATATGTTTGATAAAAACCTTCTCTATACACCTTGGAACAAACTTTTCGAAAGAAAATATATAATGGATAACGATATCCGTTTCAGAAACACTTTCTGGGATGATTTCCCATTCAATCTCGATGTTGTTCGTGATGTAGAGAGAGTTGTTCTCATGGAAGATAAATATTATCACTTTATGAGAGCTCGTGCAGATAGCGAAACAGCTAAATACAGAAGTGATATGCTCGATAAACGCGAAGAAGAACATGGCTGGATGCTTGACCTTTATAAGCATTGGGATGTTGATAGTGCAGATAGTCAAGAAATGATTCAGCGTCGTTATATCGAAAGAATTGTTGGTTGTGTTGAAAATGTAACCAATACTGCTTGCACACTTTCAACAAAAGAGAAAAAATCAGCAATCAAAGCAATGCTTAATAGTGACAGAACAAAAACTGCACTTAAAATTGCAAAGCCAAACTCAACTGTTATGAAAGTTATGCTTATTCCATATAAGATGAATTCAACAAGTCTTGTATATCTTGAAAGCACAATAATTTCAAAGGTTAAGTCAGGCAATGTAAAACTTTTCGCAAAACTCAAAGCAAATAGATAAAGGGATTATTAGAATGTCATTAAAAGATAAAAAACTTTTCTTACTTGATATGGACGGAACAATCTATGAGGGCGCACGACTCTTTGAATGTGTTAACGAATTTTTAGCACATATCGAGAGTGTTGGCGGTCAATATGTGTTTATCACAAACAACTCATCCCGTTCAGTTAAGGATTATGTTATAAAACTTTCAAAAATGGGAATAAAAGTGACCGAAGACAATTTCTTCACATCTTCTCAGGCAACGGCTCTTTATCTTAATGAGCATTTTGCGGGTAAGAAGATTTATTGCATGGGCACTCTCTCAATGATTGAAGAAATGAAAAAGTTCGGCGTTAATATCACAACCGAAGCAGACGAAGATACTGATTGTATTTGTGTTGGTTATGATACTGAACTTACATACAAAAAACTTTGGGATGTTTCATATTTGTTGCAGACTAAAAAGGATATTCCATATATCGCAACAAACCCAGATAGGGGATGCCCAACAGAATTTGGTCTTGTGCCTGACTGTTTTGCAATGTGTGAAGCAATAAATTATGCAACAGGTCGCAGACCGCTTTATATCGGTAAACCCGATGGCTTTATGATTGATTATTCTGTAAGCCGTTCTAAGTTTACAAAAGAAGAAACAGTTGTTATTGGTGATAGACTTTATACAGATATTGCTTCAGGTGTGAATGCAGGTGTTGATACAATTTGCGTTCTCAGCGGTGAAAGCACACAAGAAGACATTGATAACAGTGAAATCAAACCAACTTATGTCTATAATGATATTAAAGAGATTTTAGGTCTTTTACAGGGGTAAAAAATTATGCAATATGATGCATTCGATGCAGGAATTGAATTAGGCGGACTTCGCAACCGTGATGATATTCGTTTGCTCATTTGTTATTTGTTAAAGAGTGTTGATGCACCAATGACAAGACAGATGCTCAACGAAGCAATGCAAGAAGATGGACTTGCAAACTATTTCGAAGTTGGACAGGCAATTGAAGAACTTTTAAAAACAGGCAATATTACAGCGGACATTTTAGATGACGAAGAAGTTTTGTCAGTAACAGAAAAGGGTAGAGAAGCAGCAGAACTTTTGCAGACATCTTTGCCAAAAACTGTTCGTGAAAAAGCAATCAACTCTGCAATCAGATTGGTTACTCGCGCAAAAATCGAGCGTGAAAACAAAATCGAAGTAGAGAAGCATGATGATGGTGGATACACAATCACATTTACTCTCTTTGACAGGGGAACAGAACTGATGAAGCTCTCAATCTATGTTGTTGATAGTCTTCAACTTGAAACAGTCAAGAAGAATTTCATTGATGACCCTGTTAAAGTCTATTCATCAATTATTACATCTCTCACAGTATAATGAGTAAAATCAAAGATGCAATTCTGTGGTTGCTTTTCACCAATAAATGTACTTATTGTGGCAAGCTGGTGAATAAAGGTGAAACCCTTTGTGAGAATTGTAGAGATAATTTGCCTCGAATAAAAGGTGAGCGTTGTAAATATTGTGGTGCAGGTAAAGATAGGTGCAAGTGTAACAAACACAAAATGAGATATGACGGAATTACATCACCGTTTTATTATGAAGATGGCATTGCTGATGGTATTGCCAGATTTAAATTCGGCGGCAGAGATTTTATGGCATATCATTTTGCAAAAGATATGGCAAAACAGGTTGAAAAGGACTTTTGTGATATAGGTTTTGATTATATAACTTTTGTGCCCATATCATCTTTTCAACGGCGTCACAGAGATTATAATCAAAGTGAATTGCTTGCAACGGTGCTTTCAAAATTGTTGTTATTGCCCGTAAACAATGTTCTTGAAAAGATTTTTGATAATGATATTCAACACGAATCTTCACAACACAGGCGCAAAGGCAATGTGCTCGGTGTCTATGATGTGCGAGAAAAGGCAGATGTTAAAGGAAAGACTATTCTGTTAGTTGATGACATTAAAACAACGGGTGCAACTCTTAACGAGTGTGCTAAGATTTTGAAAATCAGAGGTGCTGAAAAAGTTTATTGTGTAACTGTTGCTTTGACGGGTAAAAAGGAGGATGTTGATAATGAAAAAGACAGTTAGATTTTTATCATTGACAATGGTGGCTTTAATGTTGATGTCCTTGCTTTCTTTGAATGTATTTGGATTTTCAAATGATTACATTACCATTGAATGTCCCCAAAATTTTGACGAAGACAATTGGAGTATGGAAGACGACTCTGTTGTTGATGTGTATTATAGCGAATATAAACTAGCTGAAGATGGCGAAGAATATTATACTGATAACACAGTTAATATTTATGCTACAGCTTGTTGGAACGATAAGCTCGAAACTTATTACGATGAAGAAACTCTTGATTATCTTGTGGAATATAATGAATATTCTGCTGAAATAAAATCAAAAACAATGTATTATACAACCTTCGGCGGTTACGACGCGGTAGCATACGATGTTTTTTATACATATATAGGTGCCGATGAAAATGGAAAAAGAGTGGTTGAAGACCATCTTTATTCAGAGGTAATTGTTGTTACTGACAGAGTTTGTATAACAATGGATTTCGAAGTTTCTAAAGCTGATGATTTGCTTCTTTACAGAAATGAAATGGCTGAATTGTTCTTAAAGGGCATATCAATCAATGCAGAAAATGTTGCAAAGGTCGAAATAGAAGAAAAGATAATTGCTGCGGTGGTTGTCTGTGTATTGTCAGCGGGTATAATTGCTATTGTTGTTGCAATTATTAAACCTTCAAAGAAAAAGAGAAAATCTTATCCATATAATACAAATATTCCACCACAGTATTATAATCCGTATGCGCAAATGCCATACGGTAATCAACAAAGAAACAATCCTGTAGAAACATCACCTTATGTTCAATCATCAGTGAATGTATCTACAGATGAGATAAATAAAGAAGATAGCAAATAATCTAAAGGAGAATATATAATGTCTAAGGAACTTGAAAAACAGTATAATCCGAAGAATGTTGAAGACCGAATCTATAAAGATTGGCTCAACAACAAGTATTTCCACGCAAAGCGTGAAGAAGGTAAAAAGACTTACACTATTGTAATTCCACCACCAAACATTACAGGTCAGCTTCATATGGGTCACGCTCTTGATAACACTTTACAGGATATTCTTATCCGTTATCACAGAATGGCAGGTTATGACACACTCTGGCTTCCTGGTACTGACCACGCATCTATCGCAACCGAAGCAAAAATTGTTGAAACAATGCGTAAAGAAGGCATCACAAAAGACGATTTAGGTCGTGATGGATTCCTTGAAAGAGCATGGGATTGGAAAAAACAATATGGTGGCAGAATTATTGAACAGTTAAAGAAGCTCGGCTCATCTTGTGACTGGGATAGAGAACGATTTACTCTTGACGAAGGTTGCAGTAAAGCAGTTAACGAAGTTTTCGTTCGTCTTTATGATAAAGATTTAATCTATCGTGGTAACCGTATGGTTAACTGGTGCCCTTGCTGTAACACATCAATTTCTGACGCAGAAGTTGAATATGAAGAGCAAGATGGTTTCTTCTGGCACCTTCTTTATACAGTTAAAGAAACAGGCGAGCAACTTGAACTTGCAACAACTCGTCCTGAAACAATGCTTGGTGATACTGCCGTTGCTATCAATGTTGACGACGAAAGATATAAGCACCTTCATGGTTGCCATGTAATCTTGCCACTTCTTAATAAAGAAATCCCAATTGTTTGTGACGAACACGCTGATATGACAAAGGGTACAGGTGTTGTTAAAATTACTCCTGCTCATGACCCTAACGACTTTGAAGTAGGTCAAAGACATAATCTTCCAATTGTTCGAACATTCACTTATGACGGTCACTTAACAGGTGCAGAAGACAAGAAAATTGCAGACGAACTTATCGCAAGTGGTCGCGCAACTGAAAATGAACCAGAAGTTCTTGACTGTGGCAAATATGCAGGCATGACAACAATGGAAGCAAGAAAAGCAATCCTTGAGGACCTTAAAGCAGGTGGTTATCTCAAAGAAACAGAACCTCGCAAACACGAAGTTGGTACTTGCTATCGTTGTCACAACACAATTGAACCAATGGTTTCAAAACAGTGGTTTGTTCGTATGGTTCCTCTTGCAAAGCCTGCTATTGAAGCAGTTGAAAAAGGCGAAACAAAGTTCATTCCTGAAAGATTCACAAAGAACTATCTTAACTGGATGAACGGCACTCGTGACTGGTGTATTTCTCGTCAGTTATGGTGGGGTCACAGAATTCCTGCTTGGTACTGTGATGATTGTGGCGAAATGGTTGTTACAAAGGATGGCGTTTCAACTTGTCCAAAATGTAACAGTAAAAATATTCGTCAGGACGAAGACACACTTGATACTTGGTTCTCATCAGCACTCTGGCCATTCTCAACACTTGGTTGGCCTGAGCAGACAGAGGATTTAAAACATTACTACCCAACAAACACACTCGTAACAGGTTACGATATTATCGGTTTCTGGGTATCTCGTATGATTTTCTCTGCACTTGAATATACAGGACAAGTTCCATTTGATACAGTTCTTATTCATGGTCTTGTTCGTGACGCTCAGGGTAGAAAGATGTCAAAATCTCTTGGCAACGGTATCGACCCACTTGAAATTATCGACCAGTATGGTGCAGACGCACTTCGATTTACTCTTGCAACAGGTAACAGTCCAGGAAACGATATGCGTTTCTCTGACGAAAAAGTTGAAGCAAGCCGTAACTTTGCTAACAAGATTTGGAATGCTGCTCGTTTCATCCTTATGAACCTTGATGAAAACGAATATGCACCTTATGTTCCAAAGAACCTTGCTATTGAAGATAAATGGATTTTGTCTAAATACAATGACCTTGTAAAAGATGTTACAGAATCACTTGAAAAGTTTGAACTCGGTCTTGCAGTTCAGAAACTCTATGACTTCATTTGGGATATATTCTGCGACTGGTACATCGAAATCGCAAAAATTCGTCTTAACGGTGAGTGTGCAACTGCAAAAGCAACTGTTAAAGCAGTTCTCGTTTATGTAATGTCAAATACTCTTAAACTCTTACATCCATTTATGCCGTTCATCACAGAAGAAATCTGGCAGACATTACCACACGATGGTGATTCAATTATGATTTCTGAATGGCCTGTATTTACTGACGAGCTTTCATTCAAAGCTGACGAAGCTGAAATGGAAAGAGTTATGACTGCTATCAAGGCAGTTCGTAACCGTCGTGCAGAAATGAATGTTCCACCATCAAAGAAAGCAAAGATTTTCATTGAAACAGCTTATGAAAACACATTCTCTGAAGGTGCTAATTTCTTCGTAAGACTTGCATCTGCAAGTGATGTTGAAATCGTTAAGGGCTATGAAAACGATGAAGCAGTTGCTATCATCACAGAAGATGCAAGACTCTTTATTCCACTTGACGAACTCGTTGACTTCAAGGCAGAACTCCAGCGACTCGAAAAAGAAAAAGCAGGTGTGCTTAAAGAAATCGCATTTGTTTCAGGCAAACTCAACAACGAAAAATTCGTTGCAAAAGCACCTGAAGCACTCGTTAACGAGCAACGCGAAAAGCTTGCAAAATATAACGAAAAACTCAATATGTTGGAAGAAAGCATTGCTAAAATTCAGAACAAATAAACAATAAAAAAGGAATTCTCATTTGAGAATTCCTTTTTTGTTGGTGGAGACGGTGGGGTTCGAACCCATGACCTTTTGACTGCCAGTCAAACGCTCTCCCAGCTGAGCTACGCCCCCGAACACTTAAATTCTAGCATAAATTGTGTCTGTTTTCAACAATTTGATTTTTTGTTTGATATATGATAAAATATATTATCAAATTTTGTAGGTGATTTTTTGGAATTCTTAACAAAGGAATATAGTTTTCCGTCGCATTCGGGATTATGTGATATATATGCTCAAAGTGCAGCACCAATTGACTATGGTTCAATTAAGGGAGTTGTGCAGATTTCTCACGGTATGGCTGAATATTCAAATCGTTATGCTCGATTTGCTCTTGAACTTTGCAAAGAGGGTTATGCAGTTTTTGTCAGTGACCATATTGGCCACGGCTCATCAATAACTGACCGTGATATGCTCGGTTTCTTCGGTGAGACTGACGGTGAAGAGCATTTTGTTGAAGACTTGAAAACTTTGACAGATATAATCAAGACTGAATATCCTGACTTACCATTCTTTATGTTGGGACACGGAATGGGCTCTTTGATTGCGAGAAAATACACAGCAAAATATGGTTATTTGCTTGATGGTGTAATTTATACAGGTACAAGTGGCGAAAATTCTGCAGTTGGAATCGGCATTCAACTTGCAAATACATATATTAAGCAGAATGGACCAATGCACCGTTCAGAACTGATTGATACTATCGCTTTTGGTGGCTATAACAGAAAAACACCAAAAAGAACACATTGTGATTGGGTATCTCGCGACGAAGAAGAAGTGGACAAGTTTATTGCAGACGACCTTTGCGGATATAAATACACTGTCAGCGGTATGAGAGCGTTGTTTACTCTCTTAAAACAGGTTTCATCTCGCCGTTGGTTTAACTCTGTACCACTTAGTATGCACATTTTAATGCTTTCGGGCTCAAAAGACCCAATAGGTGACTATGGCAAGGGCGTTGAAGAGGTTTATAAGAAACTCAAAAAGACAGGGCATAAAAATGTCACAATGAAACTTTATGAAGACGCTCGTCACGAAATTCTCAACGAAACAAATCGTCAAGAAGTTTATGAAGACATTATAAACTGGCTCAACGAAAAGGTTGAACTTCAAAAAGAAGTAACAGCACCAGTTGTGCCCGCTATTGATGAGTTGCCCGACCCTGAAATTTTGGCAGAAATCAACGAGAAAAAGGTTGAAGAAATCCTAGAACAAGTTGAAGAGATTATCCCATCAACTGAAGATTCAATAGAAGAAAAAACAAAAGAAATCGTTGAAGAAATCATGGCAGAAACCGTTGAAGAAATAATTGAATAAGAATGAAAGGTGAGAGTTGGTTCTCACCTTTTTTTTATGCAAATTTAAATTTGTCGAACTCTTTTTAAGTTCTAAAGAGTGAAGCCAAACAATTTTTGTGTTTTTTCACAAAGGCAATTTAAAATCTTTATACAACATTACCTGTAAAAAAACAACGAGGTTCGTTGACGAATTTTAGTATGCGTGTTAAAATTAACATATACTGAATTTCTATTGTTGGTGGGTGATGCGGAAGTGGTTTACACTAAGTGCTAAAGCACATTGAAAAATAATAAACATTAGATTAAGCAATAAATTAAACTAAAACAATAAAAAGGAGAATTATTATGACAAAGACCATGAAACGAACTTTAACAATCATACTTACATTTGTTATGATTTTGTCAACAATGACTATGTCATTTGCAGCTGGTACATCAGATACATTTGAAACTATTTATCTTGACGAAGTAAATACAGTTTATATTTATGAAGAAGATGAACCTGTATTTGTCGAGTTTACACCAACAGCAAGTGGTTGGTATTTGATTGCTTCTGACAATGATGGCGATGATGAGAATGTTGACCCATATGTATGCATTTTCGACGCTGACGGTGAAGAAATTGCTTATGATGATGATAGTATTTATGAAGATACATACAATTTCTATTGCGAATTTGAAGCTGAGGCAGGTGAAACATATTACATAGCACTTTGTGCTTATGAAGCAGATGTTTCATATGATTATGTAATCACAAAATACATTGATATTGACCATCAGCCAACAGTAGATGAACCTTATGTTACACTAACTTGGGATATGGACTGTGAATATCAATGGTTCGAGATTACTGACGACGATATTTTAGCAATTGAGGGCGAAACAGAAGCGACACTTAAAAATTTACAGGTCGGTTCAGCTTATGTTTGCGTTGTAACTATTGATGGCGTTGAATATTATTCTGATATGATATTGTATACATACGCAATCACACACCAACCAACTATTGACGAGCCTTATGTTGAACTCAATGACAACACAGATGCAATTTATCAATGGTGTTCGGCAGAAGAAGCAGTTGTAGAAGTTACAGATGAAAACGCTAAAGGATTTGCTTTTGCAGATGAAACTGCAAGCTATGATGCTGAAAAAGGTTGGTCAGGTGTTTTTGTGGGTTCAGCAGAAAGTTATGAAGGCTACGCTTATTTTGAAATGCCACTTAAAGCAGGATATGTATTATCACTTGAACTCTCTGGCGATTATTTTGGATTAGTTTTATTTGTTGATGCAATGTCAGGAAACTTTGCTATTGAAGAAGTTGCAGATGATGGCACTTGTGAAATTACTGTGCCAGAAGATGGTCAATATGTAATTGCTACATATAAAATTGCTGATGGCGATGATGTGTATGTAAAAGCGCAAGTAGATGGACATAAATTCACAGAAATCGAAGGCGCAACAGATGCACAATATATTCCAACAGAAGACGGGCTTTATGCTTGCAAAGTAACTTTTGCAGACGGTTCAACAGTATATTCTGATATTTTTGAAAAAGGACAAAAACTTCAGGGTTGGGTTCTTGAAGGTAATAAATGGGCATTCTATGAAAATGGCGTTAAACTCACAAATCAATGGAAAGCAGACAGCCAAGGATGGTGCTATCTTGGTGCAGATGGCTACATGGTAACAAATAAATGGGTTGCAGACTCAAAGGGTTGGTGCTATGTAGGTGCTAATGGTTACTGCGTAACTAATCAATGGGTAGCAGATAGCAAAGGTTGGTGTTACCTTGGTGCAGATGGTAGAATGGTAACAAACAAATGGGTTAAGGACTCAAAGGGTTGGTGCTATGTAGGTGCTGACGGCTACTGTGTAACAGATAAATGGGTAGCAGATAGTAAAGGCTGGTGTTACCTTGGTGCAGATGGTAGAATGGTAACTAACAAATGGGTTAAAGACTCAAAAGGTTGGTGCTATGTTGGTGCTGACGGCTACTGCTTGACAAATGCATGGAAAGCAGATAGCAAAGGTTGGTGCTATCTTGATGCAAACGGCAGAATGGTTATCAGTAATTGGGTAAAAGATGGTGGAAAATGGTACTATCTTGATGCTAATGGTTATATGGTAACAGGCACAAAAACAATCGGTGGCAAAACATATAAATTCGCATCCAACGGTGTTTGGATTGCATAAATAACAAAGTAAAACGGTAGGCGTAAAAACCTACCGTTTTTTGTTGCACTAATTTGAATTTGTCGAACAAAAAGGAGTTCTCGATTGAGAACTCCTTGATTTTATGCTTTAAATTATTCTGTAATCATCAATGATTTAACAATTGCTGTCATTTCTTCTTCGCCATAGATTACTGGAACTGGATAGAGTGGGTTGCCTTCTTTAAGTGCTCTTTCAACGATAATTGGAATATCTTTTTCCTGAATCTGCTGGAAGCCCTTTGGAATACCCATTCTTTCATTCATAGCATAGATTTCTGCAATGAATGCCTTTGCTTTTTCTTCGTCGTTTGCACCTTTGATGCCAACAAGGTCAGCAAGCTTTGCAAGTGAGCCATAAACTGCTTCGCCATAGCTTTCAAGCATTACAGGAAGAATAACTGCGTTTGCAAGACCATGAGGGATGCCATATTGACCGCCAAGGTTGTGAGCAACTGCGTGAACATAACCAACATAAGCACGAGTGAATGCCATACCTGCATAGTAAGAAGCGAGAAGCATATTGTTTCTTGCTTCAATGTTTTTGCCGTCTGTGTAAGCTGTTTCAAGGTTTTCAAAAATCATTTTTGTTGCCTTTTCAGCAAAGTTCGTTGTTGACTTAACATTTGATTTGCCTATGTAAGCTTCAACAGCGTGTGTAAGAGCGTCCATACCTGTTGTTGATGTGATGTGTGGTGGAAGACCAACTGTAAGCTCAGGGTCAAACACTGCATATCTTGGACGAAGGAATGGGTCGTTACAAGCATTCTTTTCGTGAGTTTTTGAGTTTGAAACAACTGCTGCAAGTGTACATTCTGAACCTGTACCTGCTGTTGTTGGAACTGCAAAGAATGGTGGAAGTGGACGAAGAATTTTCATAAGACCACGCATTTTTTCAACTGGCTGATTTGGCTTAACAACTCTTGCTGCTGCAATTTTTGCACACTCCATTGGTGAGCCACCGCCGAAGGCGATAATACCCTGACAACCGTTAGCATTGTACATATCTTTTGCTTCTTCAATGTTTTCGATTGTTGGGTTTGGCTGAGTACCATCATAAACAACGTATTCAACGCCTGCGTTGTCCATTTCTTCATAAAGAGAATTGAGAAGTCCAAGAGAAGTAAGACCCTTGTCGGTTACGATAAGAACTTTCTTAAGTCCCTTTTCTTTGATAAGGTTAGGAAGTTTTCTGATGCTTCCTGGTCCTGTGAGCATAAATGGCTCACCCCAAGGCATAAAGCATTCTGCAATAAACATAACCTTCTGGAAAACTCTGCAATAAGCTTTGTAAATTTGATTCATAAAACATATCCCTTTCATTTTTAATTTATTTTTTACTGTTGAAGATTTCAACAGCTAATTTACTGTCTTTGTCGATTTGCTCTTTCAACTCGTCTTTTGAATCGAATTTCTTCTCACCACGAATAAACGAGAGCAATTCAACTTTGATTCTTTGGTTATAAAGGTCACCGTCGAAACCTAAAATACAAGTTTCTGAAAGCACCTTGTCACCACCAATTGTAGGATGACAACCAAAGTTTGTAACTGACGGATAAACAACGCCGTCAACAGTTGATTGCGATGCATAAACACCGTGCTTTAAGTTAATGAAATCAACGGGAAAATGCTGATTGATGGTAGGAAAACCAAAATATTTTTTACCAATTTTATTACCCTCAACCACGAGAAAATCATAAGAAAATTTTCTGCCGAGCATTTCATTTGCTTCTTCGATATTACCATTTTCAAGAGCGTTTCTAATGCGAGTTGAACTGATTAACTTGTCATCATAAGAAACATTTTCTGCTTTTTTATAGATAATATCATATTTTTCGCAAAGTGTTGCAAGAATTTCGCTATTGCCCTGTCCGTTTTTGCCGAAATGGAAATTATCACCACTTATAACAGCACCAACATTGAGTTTGTCACAAAGAATATCTTTGACAAATTCTTCAGGTGAAAGATTACGTATTTCTTCAAAACTTATTGGGACAGGCAAAAGCCCCATATTTTTAATTGATGCTTCTTTGTCTTCTTTTGTGATAAGCATTGGTGGTGCAAATCCCTTAACTGCTACTTGTGGGTGACAATCAAAAAGAAGAACCGACGGCACAAGACCATCAAGAGCAAATTCTTTTGTAGTTTTTAATACATTTAAGTGACCTCTGTGCAAACCATCAAAGGTGCCCAGAGCTAATGCAATTTTATTCATCAGAAACAAGCACCCTCCTGACTTCAAGGTCTCCCTTTTCTTCTGATATTTCACCCAAGCCTAAAAGTTTCTTTTCAGGTGAATAGACACGATAAATACCAATAGGGTAGTCACCGTGCAATCTGTCATAAGCCAAGCCACCACCATTATGGAAACGGTTTGCTTGTGGTTTTGTGACAATAATTTCATTATAACTTATAAGTGCATTCTCAACAGTTGTAAGTGCACTTTCAACTTTGTTTTCTTTAACAAGAGTTTCTAATTCTTCAAGTGTTACGGCAGATTCGATTGAAAATCCGTTGGCGCTTGTACGACGAAGTTCAGTCATAACTGCGCCACATCCGAGTTCTTTGCCTATATCATCACAAAGTGAACGAATATATGTACCCGCAGAGCAGGTGACATCCATTGAAAATTCTGTTCCGTCAAAATCATAGATTTCTAACTTTTCAATGGTGATTTGTCTTTGCTCACGAGTGACTTCAATGCCTTTTCGTGCAAGGTCATAAAGGCGCTCGCCGTCTTTTTTTAGAGCCGAATACATAGGTGGTGTTTGCCAAATCTCTCCCATGAAATTATCTGCAACAGATAATAATTGTTCTTCTGTAACAGAAACGGGGGATTGACTCAAAATTTCACCCGTAATATCAAGAGTGTCGGTAGTAATACCTAATTTCACTCTTGCAGTGTAGCTTTTTTTATGCTCGGGCAAAAGCTCAATGAAACGGGTTGAATGACCAAGCATAACCACAAGAACACCTGTTGCCATTGGGTCAAGAGTGCCTGTGTGCCCTGCTTTTTTAACACCGAGAATGCGAGATGCTCGTTTTACTGCCATAAATGATGACATACCTTTTGGTTTGTCAAGACAAATTATTCCCGTCATTCAAGCTCTTCCTTTATAACTTTAAGTAATGCGTTTTTAACCTCATCAATTGAACAGTTAAAATCGCAACCTGCAGCGGCATGATGACCACCACCACCGAAATTAGCACAGATTTTAGCAGCGTCATAAGGCTCAACAGTTCGAAGTGAAACTTTGAAACTACCATCGTGACGCTCACGAATGGTAACTGCAATTTTTACGCCTTCAATTTTTCTTGGGATTGCAGCAATACCGTCACAATCAGATGCGCTTGAACCGCTTTCTTCAATCATTTTACGAGTAACCATCATAATTGCACATTTGCCGTCAAAATGAGACTCAATTGAAGAAACTGCCATCTGTTCCAGTCTTAAATATGACAAAGTCTTTGTTTCAAACATAAGACGGTTGATGAAGGTGTAATCAGCACCTTTTTCCATAACATCTGCCGCAATTCTGTGAACGGTTGGTGTTGTGTTTGAGAACAAGAAACAACCTGTGTCAGTTGCAAGGCCTGTATAAACACAGTTTGCAATCTGTGGTGAGAATTCAATACCCATTTCACAAATAATTTCATAGATAATAACTGCGGCTGCTGCTCGGTCTTCTAAAAGAAGATTTTCAGCATATTCACGGTTTGAAAGGTGATGGTCAATGCATAACCATACCTTGTCACCATATTTTGCTTCAAATTCTTCGCCTAAAAGTTTTTTATCAGCAACATCAACGGCAATTATTTTATCAAATTCTATATCTTCGTTGTCAATTTCGTCCCAAAGATAAGAATATTTTTGGTGAATTGGGTCGCCACAGCGCACCATCGATTTTTTATTAAGTTTTGACAATGCACGGTGCAGTGCAAAAGCACTGCCCAAAGTGTCACCGTCAGGATTGCGATGTGTGAGAATAAGATAATTATCATATTCTTTTAAGAGTGATACGCACTCCCTTACACTAATTTTATTCATATTTAATCCTCAATATCGTCAGCAACTTTAGTGCTTTCGATTTTTTTGAATATTTCCATACCGTGCTCAATTGAATCGTCTGCGATAAATTTAAGCTCGGGAGTTTTGCGAAGATGAAGTTTGCTACCAACTTCGCGACGGATAAGACCGGTTGCAGATGTGAGCCCTTTAACAGCTTCTTTTGCATCGTCAATGCCACTCATTGAGCTAACATAAACTTTTGCGAAAGAAAGGTCAGAACTAACATCAACACGAACAACTGTAAGAATTTTATCTCTCACTCTTGGGTCTTTGAGTTCGCGGATAATAGCAACGATTTCACGCTTAATATCTTCGGCAACTCTGCCTGTTCTGTATCCTGCCATTAGTCTCTATATTCCTCCATAATGAAAGCTTCAAAAATGTCGCCTTCCTTAACGTCATTGAACTTGTTAAGACCAATACCACATTCGTAACCTGAAGCAACTTCTTTAACGTCATCTTT
Organism: Candidatus Fimenecus sp.; assembly: GCA_045632525.1. Lineage (GTDB taxonomy): Bacteria > Bacillota > Clostridia > Oscillospirales > Acutalibacteraceae > Fimenecus. The sequence goes on along the minus strand of JAZQWV010000033.1, from coordinate 25,125 downwards.
AAATCTCTTAAGTGATGAAATTGAGTCTTCAGCAATAACGATACCGTCACGAACAACACGGATTTGTGCATTTCTTGTAACTTTACCATTTTGAACATAAGAACCTGCGATTGTACCTGCAGAAGAAAGTTTGAATACATTACGAACTTCAATACGACCAAGTAATACTTCGCGGAATTTAGGTGCAAGCATACCCTTCATAGCATCTTCAATTTCTTCGATACAGTCGTAGATGATACGATACATTCTCATGTCAACGCCGTCACGCTCTGCAATTTCAGTAGCAACAGGGTCAGGACGAACATTGAAACCAACGATAATAGCATTTGATGCACTTGCAAGCATAATATCTGATTCGCTTACTGCACCAACACCACCGTGGATAACCTTAACTGCAACTTCTTCGTTAGAGAGTTTTTCAAGGTTTTGCTTAACAGCTTCAACTGAACCCTGAACGTCAGCCTTAACGATAATGTTGAGAGTTTTAATTTTACCTGCATTAATTGATGAGAACAAGTTATCAAGAGTAACTTTCTGATATTGGTTAAATTGTTCTTCTTTCTTTTCTTGCTTTCTCTGTTCAACAAGTTCACGAGCAAGTCTTTCGTCAGAAACTGCGTTGAATACATCACCTGACTGTGGAACTTCATCGAGACCCATAATTTCAACAGGAACTGATGGACCTGCTTCTTTGATTGAACGGTGTTTGTCGTCAACCATAACACGAACACGACCAACTGCTGTACCTGCAACAACAATGTCACCTGAATGAAGTGTACCATTTTGAACAAGAAGTGTTGCAACAGGACCCTTACCTTTATCAAGACGAGCTTCGATAACAATACCTTTAGCAGCTCTATTAGGGTTAGCTTTAAGTTCTCTCATTTCTGCTGTGAGAAGAACATTTTCAAGAAGTGTGTCAATGTTCATGTGTGTCTTTGCAGAAACAGGAACACAGATAATATCGCCGCCCCATTCTTCAGGAACAAGGCCGTGCTCTGTAAGCTGTTGCATAATCTTATCAACTGTTGTGCCTGGTTTATCCATTTTGTTGATAGCGACAATAATATCAACTTCAGCAGCTTTTGCGTGGTTAATAGCTTCAATTGTCTGTGGCATAATACCGTCATCAGCAGCAACAACGAGAATAGCAACGTCAGTAGCTTTAGCACCACGAGCACGCATTGATGTGAACGCAGCGTGACCAGGTGTGTCAAGGAATGTAATGTACTGACCGTTAAGGTTTACTCTGTAAGCACCAATGTGCTGAGTAATACCACCTGCTTCAGTAGCAGTAACATTTGTGTTTTTAATCGCGTCAAGAAGTGATGTCTTACCATGGTCAACGTGTCCCATAACAACTACAACAGGGTCACGAGTTACAAGGTTTTCTTCATCGTCTTCTGAGTCGTCAATAATTCTTTCTTCGATAGTTACCACAACTTCACGGTTAACCTTTGCACCAAGTTCAGTTGCAACGATTTCAGCTGTGTCATAGTCGATAACTTCGTTAACAGAAACCATCATACCAAGCATAAAGAGTTTCTTGATAACTTCAGCAGCAGTCATTTTAAGACGAGATGCAAGTTCACCAACTGTGATTTCGTCACCAACTGTGATTACAGGTGGTTTCTTTGCTCTTTCTGCTGCGATTCTCTGAAGTCTTTCTGCTTCTGTTTCTTTTTTGCCACTTCTCATACCTTGCTTGCGGTATTGCTGGCTCTTTTGTTTAAGCTTCTGCTTTTTAACCATATTGTCACTGTTGTGAGTGTTAGCAGGAGCGATGTTTTCATATTTTTCGTTATATTTTTCAGCGTCGAAAGAGTTTGCTCTTGTGTCAATTGTACGCTTTTCACCTTTAGTACGAGCCTGCATTGGTTTTGCAGGGTCTTTTTCTTTTTTCTTTGGTTGCTCAACAGGTTTTGAAGGAACTGTTGCAGGAGCATTTTCTTTCTTTGCTTTCTGTGGAGCTTTGTCTGCTTTTGGAGCAGAAGCTGCCTTTTTCTCTGCCTTTGGTTTTTCTTTTGGAACAGCATTGAAATATGCGTCAAAACTTTCAACAGAGTTATCTTTTGTAATTATGTCAAAAAGAAAGTCAAGTTCTTTTTCTTCAAGAGCTGTCTGTGACTTCTTTTCACCTTCAAAGTGCTTTGAAAGGTTTTCTATAACATACTTGCTCTGAATATCAAAATCTTTTGCAAGTTCATGTACTTTATATTTTTTCGTCATATTCGTGACCTCCCGTTAAAATAGTGTAAAGCCTGTTTGCGAAAATTTCTTCGTTAATTGTAAAAACGCCTGCTTTTTTGCCGATTACAAAACCTAAATCTTGCATTGTAAAATCGGCTATTAAAAACTTGGTTTTTCTTGAATCAAATCCGCATTCATCTGCGATTTCTTTTTTGAGTCTGTCAGACGCGTCAGAACAGGTGATAGCAAGAAATGCTTTTCGTTGCTTTATTGAAGTGACTGCGGCATCGTGCCCCAATGACATTTTTCCTGCTCGTCTGCAAAGACCGAGAATACCTTTTAAATCATTGTTCATTTTTTGAAATCTCCGTCAACATCTGTTCATAAACCTCATCTGGAATCGCCATTTCAAAGGCTTTGTCAATCCTGTGTGATTTTCTGGCTTTTTGAAGACAATCGGCGTTGTTGCAAATATATGCGCCTCTGCCTGAAGCCTTGCCTGTAAGGTCAAGAGAAACTTCGCCATCAGGACTTTTCACGATTCTGACAAGTTCTTTTTTTGGTTTCTGTTCACCACAACCATTACATTTGCGCATTGGAATTTTCTTTTGCTTCATTGCTGATGCCTCCGTTTAGTTTAATTAGCCTTCATAAAAACCACTTTCGGGTTTAATGTCAATATTCCAACCTGTAAGCTTTGCAGCAAGACGAGCATTCTGACCCTTGTTGCCGATAGCAAGTGAAAGTTGGTGGTCAGGAACTGTAACCTGACATGTCTTCTTTTCTTCATCAGTGATTTCAACGCTGAGAACATTTGCAGGCGCTAAAGATGCACCAATGAATTCTGCTGGGTCGTCACTGTATTTAACGATATCAATTTTTTCGCCGCCAAGCACTTCAACGATGTTGTTTACACGAGCACCGCGTTGACCGATACAAGCACCGATTGGGTCAACATTTTCATCAGAACTGCTAACAGCCATCTTTGTTCTTGCACCTGCTTCACGAGAAACTGAGTGAATAGTAACAAGTCCGTCATAAATTTCAGGAACTTCTTGTTCAAAGAGTCTTTTTACAAGACCTGAGTGAGTTCTTGAAATCATAACTCTTGGACCACGGTCTGTGTCTTTAACTTCAACAACATAAACCTTTGTGAGTTCGCCTTCAACAAATGTTTCACCTGGAACTTGCTCGCTCTTTGGAAGAACTGCTGAGCCCTTGCCGATTTCAAGAGTAACATTGCCGTTGATTGGGTCAATTCTGCTAACCTTTGCTGTAACAAGGTCACGGCTCTTTGACTGGAATTCTCTGATTACCTGTCCGCGTTCTGCTTCTTTGATACCCTGACGGATAACATGCTTTGCAGTCTGAGCAGCAATTCTGCCGAATTCCATTGTGCTCTTTTCAATTTCAAGAACTTCGCCAGCTTTTGCATCTTCACGATAAGCTTTTGCGTCTTCAACGAGAATGTCTGTGTCGTAATCGTCAATTTCGTCAACGATGTTGAGAGTAACAACTACTTTAATTGTTTGCTTTTCAGCGTCGATTAAACAAGAAACAACATCTTTTCCGCCGTAATCTCTTCTAAGAGCAACAACGATAGCGTTTGCGATTCTTTCATAGAGATAATCAACATCAATACCTTTTTCGTTAGCCATCAATTCAACGGCTTCAAAAAATTCTTTAAATTCATTCTTTTTTGCTTTTGCCTTTGCCATTTTTCCAAAAACCTCCTAAAATAATCTGGATTAATCTTCGAAACTGCCGATACCTTCAAAGTCGTCGGCTTTAATCCAAGATGCTTCTTTATATTTAATATTGAGCTCTGTTTCTTCATCCAGAGCAATTGTTACGCCTTCTTTATCAAAAGCTGTTAAAATACCTTTGTATTCTCTCTTGCCTTCAAACGCTTTGATAAGTCTAACCATAATTTTTTCACCCATATATGCTTCAAAATGGAAATCTCGGGTGAGTTCACGCTCAATGCCGGGGGACTGAACCTGCAAGTTGTATGCCTGCTCAATAGGGTCAGCATCGTCAAGCGGTTTGTCGATTGCGTGGTGCATGTCAACACAGTCGTCGATTGTTACGCCATCTTCTTTGTCAATAGTAATGCGAAGATACCAACGAGCGCCTTCTTTAACAAATTTAACATCCCAAAGAATGAGACCTAATTCGTCAGCAATTGGTTTTGCAATATCCCACACTACTGCGGCGGTGTTTTTCTTCATAAAAACCTCCTTATAAATTCAAGAGAGCGGGTCGCCCCACTCTCTGTCAATACCAATATTCTTACCATAAGAGAATATAACATACAATTTAATAAAAATCAATAGTTTTTTGCGTTTTTATATACAATATAATATATAAGCACAAAAATTATGCTTTTTTAAAGGTCGTCAGCATCTTGCTCAGGGACAATGGCATTCTGCGGATTGCCTGTGTACCATCCATTTGCATCAAACTGTTTGGCGTTTTCTTCACCAGTCCATATTTCTGAGATTTCTTCACTTATTTTTTTGATTCTTTGTCGTGCATCAACAGTTTTTTGCTTATTATTTTTCTTAAAAAACATAGTTTCACCTCCACAATATTATTATTTCTTGTGCTGATATAAATTTTGCAAAGAAAAAATCATCAAAATTTGCAAAAAATGAAAATAAAATGTGTTGATATAATATTGACTTTTGAAAAATCATATTGTATAATGACTAGGAATAGAGGTGTAATTGCCTCAGTATCGGTTTTTATTTGAAAGGAAAAATTGTTATGAAAAAAGTTATTTCATTTGTACTTGCAATTGCTCTTGTTCTTTCAATGAGCGTTTGTGCATTCGCAGCTGAAAAGCCAACAGGCACTGATGTAACACCAGAATCAATCGGTGCATATTATGTTGAACTTCTTAATGACCCTAATGCTGATATCCCAGCTATTGCAGCAGAATTGGTTGATGATTTAGGCTTGTTTAGTGACCCAGCTGACGCAGTTGAACTTGTAATTATTCTTAACCAAGGTGTTGACCCAGAGGTTATGAATCAGTTTATGGAAGAAGTTGAAAAGATTGCTGGCGTAGATTTCCCAGACATCCCAAGTGGCAACCCAGATGAAGAAGAATCTTCAACTGAAGAATCAACAACTCTTGAAGAAGATACAAGCGACACAGGTAGCACAGGTGGTATGGGTAGCTTCCTTGACACAATTCTTGGTGTTCTTGGTGGACTTGGCGATATTCTCTTCGGTGGCGGCGGAGAGCCTTCAGATGAACCTACAACACAACCAGATACAACTTGGCCAAGTGAACCATCATCAACTGAAAATGGTCCATCACAAACACCTAACACAGGTGACACATCAGTTGTAGCAGTTGCAACAATCGCACTTGTAGCAGGTGCAGCACTTGTTCTTACAAGAAAAAAGAGTGACGACGCTGAATAATTTTTACATAACATAATTTTGATATTATAGACGGAAACTTTTAAAGTTTCCGTCTTTTTTTGTCTTGACAAGACAGACTTTTGTTGCTACAATAATAATTGCAAGGCGAACAAATGTTCGATATAAGAACGCACAAGAAAATCGTGCGTTCTTTATTTTTCGAAAAAAGGGAGGAATAGGCATTGTATTTTAATAATCGAATAACTGAACTTACGGTCGACGAATATGCATTTCTATCAGAAAATTTTGAGTTTGTCAACGAAAAAGATGTTGGAAATGGTGTGAGTTATATTGTCTTCAACAGAAAAAGAAATATTCTCAATACGGTGAAAAAGGTTATTGAAAACGAATTGAACAGTTTAGAAAAAGAACTTATTCTTGATTTTTGGGGTAGAGAATTAACTGTTGAAGAATTATCCGAAAAACACAAAATTTCAAGAGCTAGTGTTTACCGTTACTTAAACAATGCAAAAAATAAAATAGAAAAATACATAAAGTATGTGCTTGTTTATGAAGATAATGTACAACGATATTCCGTTGCAGATTTTTTGAATTTTATTAAAGGAGATTACATTGAAAACTGAAAAAATGAGTCTTGTTGAACTTGCCAAAGAGTATGAAAAACACATTGAGTTGCAAGAATACTTTATAGATAACTGTAAGAAAGAAATAAAAAGAGCTCAAAAAGCGGGGGATAATAACGCAGTTTGCGAGTTAAAATCAAAATTGCAAAAATTTTATGAAATCAAACGAGAACTTCGTGAAACTGCCGATACACTTAAAAATTATTACAAAGGAGATGATGAGCTTGACAGCTTATAAAGGGATAGATGTATCAAAATGGCAAGGTGAAATCAACTGGTCAAAGGTTAAAAATGCAGGGGTTCAGTTTGCGATGCTTCGTTCAAGTTTTAGTTGGGAAGGAACAAAAGATAAGTTTTTTGAATATAATTATAAACACGCTAAAGAAGTTGGTGTAGCCGTTGGTGCTTACCATTATTCTTATGCAACAACGCCCGAGGAGGCAATTAAAGAAGCAGATTTTTGTTATTCTGTAATCAAGGGCAAAAAGTTTGAATATCCAATTGCCTATGATATGGAAGAAAATAGAATTGCATCTCTCGGCAAGGAACAAATTTCTGCTATTGCAAAAGCTTTTTGCGAGAGAATGGAAAGCTATGGCTACTATGTTTGCATTTATGCAAATCTTTATTGGTTGAATAATTATTTTACTGACGAGATTTTTGAGAAATATGATATCTGGCTTGCTCAATGGACGGATAAACCAACCTTTAAAAAACCTTATGGAATATGGCAGAAATCATCAAAGGGTAGGGTTGACGGAATTGATACAAATGTAGATTTGAATGAGTCATATAAGAATTATCCATCAATTATGAAATATAATGGTCTTAACGGATATGGCAAAGAAATCCCCGCCCCACCTGCAAAGAGAGGCTTTAACGCAGGGCAAAAAGTAGTTCTCAAAAACGCAAAACTTTATAGTTCAGCTTATACCGACAGGGTCTCAAATTATGTCAGTGGCACATATTATATTTATGACGGCATTTATTTTGAAGGACGATACAGAATTACAAATTCTCTTTCAAATGTTGAGAGAAAACCAATGTCAAAATATGTGACGGGATTTGTTGACCGTTATGATATGAGGTAGATTATGTCAGATTTTGAAGTAATAAATCATAGACTTGATACGGCAGAAGCAGACATAAAAATTCTCTATAAAAAAGTCAATGATGTAACACTTTCACAGGTTACAAGCAATACAAAACTTGATAGTATGTTGCTCACTTTGGGTGAAATGAAAGAGAGCATAGAAAGTCTTAAAAAACGCCCAAGTTGGTTGTGGGACAGAGTTGTAGTAGCTCTTATAGGCGCGGTTTGTGGCGTGCTAGTAAACAATTTTTTCGCATAGGAGGAAATGATGATAGAATATATTTCGGAAAACGCACTTTTAATGATTCCAGTGCTCAATATTATTGGAATGATAATCAAAAACACAGATAAAATACCTGATAAATACATACCACTTATTTTATTGTTCTTTGGTATTTTAGGGGCAATTGCAATAATGGGTATTTCGCCTGAAAGCGTAATTCAAGGTGTGCTCATAACAGGTACAGCAGTCTATGGTAATCAGGTGTTTAAACAACTTAAAAAAGATTAAAAATATAAGTCGGTGCGAACTTTTTGATGTTCACACCGACTTTTTTAATTATCTGCTTCAATAAATTTTACAACGCTGTCGTCGTTGTTGGTGCCGATTATAATATCTGCAATTTCTTTGACTTGTGGTACCGCATTGCTGACTGCAACTGCAGTATCAGCACCCTGCAACATTTTTATGTCATTGAGATTATCACCGAATGCCACAATATGCTCTGCACCAATAATTTCACTTGCTTCTCTTGCTGCATTTGCCTTTGATGCTGTGTGAGAATAAATCTCAACTAACCAATCATCAGAATAAGAGTCTTTATAATAAGCGAAGTCAATTTCTGGAATATTCTTTAATTTTTCAACAACAGAGTCGAGAATTTGTGGCAATGCATAATAGTTGATATAAACCGAATGTTGCTCGTCAGGGATAATGGTCATATCATCTGTTTGAGTGAAACGACCGTCGAGCATATCAACTCGCATATCATAAAATTCTTTCATTCCGTCGTTGTCAAATATGGTATATTTGATTGACAATTTATAGTCATCACCATATAAGAACATAAAAGGATGCAAATTGTGCGAATAAAAAATATCAAGCACTTTTTGAATTGCCGAATATGGTATTTCGTGATATTTAACTGCTTTTTTTGTTTCGGTATCATAGACAAAAACACCATTCATAAGCACGATTGGTGCTTTAAAACGCACGCCGTCAAGAAGGGGCATTGCACTGACCATACTGCGAGCAGTTGCCACAGCAAAAGGAATGTCTTTATCATAAAATTCATTGAGTTTTGCTTTTGAATATGGACTTAAAGTTCCATCACTTTGAAGCAAAGTACCATCCATATCACTTATATAAAGTTTTTTCATATAATACCTCTGAAAACTTGTTGTTAATCACATTTTATAGTTTTCACAAAGGTTTGTCAATTAGTATTATTCTGTTGGGGTGGTAGCAACAGGACTTATATTGTTAAAATAATTTCCACCTTTAACAATAGTGAATGTTGATGAAGCTGTGCCACCATTCATCATGCCCATGCCACCAAATCCGCCCATGTTGTTAGGACGAGTCATATTTTCCATACCCTCAGGCATTTCAGGTCTTTCACCTTGTGGCCTTTCCATATTTTCGGGCATTTGTGGACGTTCACCATTGGGCATTTCTGGTGTTTCTCCGTTCATATTTTCAGGTCGGCTAAAATCTTCAGGTGCTTCTGGTATTGCACCTTGAGGAATTTCGCCTTGCATACCATCCATTGAACTTGCAGATAATTGTGTGTCGCCTTGCCAGAATGTATAATCACCTGCAACTAATTTATCGTCAGCAATCACAAGATAAGTGAAATCGTTCGTTGGAGCATATTCACCAACAACCTGACCATCAGCATTTTTTAATGTGTAGGTGCTATCACCGACTTGACGACTTGCGAAACTGAACACAGCATAGGTCTGTTCACCACCTGCTACGCGGTCAAACATATTACCTGAAGCAATCACTTTGCCCCCGTTGATATAAATGCCTTTGTCTGAGTCAATGCCTGCATCGCCACTTGTTGCGCAAGCTTGAGCAATAACAGTACCGCCGTTAATAACAAGCCAGCCATTTGAGTCAATTCCGTCGCCTTCACCTGTGCTGCCATCACAGAGAATGTTCAATGTGCCACCATTTATGGTTGTAACAGAAATATTATCTTCATTTGTATTAATACCATCATTACCAGATGTGATATTTATAATACCACCATTGATTGTAAGGTGAAGTTCGCTATCAAGGCCTTCGTTTTCAGCTTTAATGTTGAGAATTCCATCACCATTTTCTCCGCCGTTTACATTCATTGTTTTCTTTGAATAGAATGCAGCGTCGTATTTGTGGAGTTTTTTGCTATCAACGACTTCTGTTCCATCTTCATTAAGCTCATAGGATTTATAAATCTTTGCAACATAAGAACCATTGATGTTGTTTTCTGTACCATCTGCAATAATTACATTTGCGCCTGCTTTGGATGTGTCAACATCTTTTGTTGCAGTTTCAACCTCTGCAACTCCACATTCGTATACATTGTAGAATATTACAGCTGGGGCTACAGAACAAGTAATGTCAACACCATTGAGAATAAGTGTTACAACTGCATTGGGGTCAGTTTCTGCATCTTCGCCCAAGTCGACTGCGATTTGTCCTGCTGAAAGTTTACCGCTTAAAACATATCTGCCAGGTTTTGTAATGTGAACAACTGTGTGAGCATCAGCTTCTGATTGCTCATGTTCGTCTTCTTTTGTGCCCTCACCATAGGTGAAATCTTGCCCTGAAAGATAGAATACAATATCGTTTGCGGAATAAACTGCTTGCGAATTGTCATTTGTTATCTCTTTGCCGTCAACGGTAATTTTTTTATCAGACAAATTGATTTGAATACCGTCAATTTTTTGAGTTCCAACTAAACTGCACCCTGTAAGGATAAGAGAAAGCGCTAAAATACAGATTAATACTTTTTTCATAACACCATTCCTTTTGGTCTTTTTTTACATTATTATACAAAGGAATTGCGATAAAGTGAACTAAATATTAATAAATTATAAACATTTTTTTGTGTTGATTAATAATAAAAATACTTGTAAAAAACAGGGTATTCATTCAAGAATTGCTGAAGATTTTTTCTTGTGTTAGAACCTGGGTCGTTAATAGTGAAGTTGGATGCAGAAAGTGTATTGCCACCTGTGTATCCTGTAATCACAACCCAATGCTGAGTGCCTGAATATTTCTTTGCACCTAAAAGCACAGGTTTGCCGTTTTTAAGTTGATTATAAACTCCGTTGAGATAATTTGAACTGCTTGTAACTACTTTGAGATTACTTGGCCAATAAACATTACCCGATGAAGAATATGATAGTTTTTTAGACATAGCATCGGGATAAATTGTTGTACCTGTGCGATAAGACTCCATCATTGCAATGGCAGTTGTAACACAACCGATTTGAGCGATAGTCTTACCTGATGAGCCGATTTTTACATTTGCCCAACGAGAGTCTGTCTGCTTAAAATTTGGGACATTCAAAGATACAGCAGAATAACCACCAGCTGAAAGATATTGCGAGCTTACATATCCCGTTTTTGTGCCATCAAAAAGTATTTTGCTCCAACCATTTGACGATGAAAGCACAATGACAACTTCACCGTTATAAAGGCTCGCAGTTTTTCCGTATGATGTACCGGCACCACTTCGCACATTAAGACTACCTGATGAGAGCTTTACTGTTGCAGGTGAGCCTGAGATTGTTTTAATGTAATTTTCATGGCAATAACCATAAGAATTATCTGCATATTCAACTCGCCACCAGTTGCCACTCTTTGAAACAAGTGTTACCAAACTATCTTTTGCAAGTGATGTAACAACTGAAGAAGATATTGTTGCAGAACTTCTTACATTAAGTCGTCCGCTTGTGACAGAAACAACGCCCGCCTGACTACTTGTTGTTGCAGCACTTGATTTTATTGGAATTGTAATAAAGCAAATACACAAAATTAGTGCTAAAAACAAAGATGTGATTTTTTTCATTTTTTCACCTCGATAAAAAGAAATTAAGCATATATGCATATAAAAGTTTAACAAAGAAGGTCAAAAGTGTTAATAGTCCAAATAATGTAAAGGGAATTTCTGTATTTATTATTGATTTTCTTTGCGAAAAATGGTTTAATATACCCATAATATTTTTAGGAGATGAAAGATATGGACTTTAAAGAAAGTACAGGTTTGTACTTGATTGCCGGCGGCGTTATTTTGTTCGTTCTTGCACAGTCTATTTTCTTCCTTGTTAAAGCATGGAAACAAGGTCAGAAATTAGGTCTTGACAAGAAAAAGTTGCGTGACACAGTTACATCAAGTGCAGTTTTCACAATTCCATCAGCGTTGTCAGTTTTGGCAACAGTTATTGTTTTGGCACCATCATTGGGTCTTGTTATCCCTTGGGTAAGATTGTCAGTTCTTGGTAACTTGTTGTATGAAACAAAAGCAGCAGGTGATGCTATGACTGCTTTTGGCCAAGAGGGTGGTATTTCATCAGTAATTACTGACCCAGCAATTTTTGCAGGTGTTGCGTGGGTTATGACTCTTGGTATTTGTTTCTCACTTGTTCTCTTACCATTTGTTGCAAAACCTTTACATAAGAAGGTTCTCAATTTGGGTAAAAAAGATGAGAACGCAGAAGAATCAGCAGAAAAGAAAGAGAAAAAGTCAGGTGGTATTGCAGGTTTTATCGACCTTTTAACTCCTGCGGTATTTATTGGCCTTATCGGTGCATTCGTTGCTCGTGCTATTGCAGGTAAAGGTAAACCAGAAACATTCGGTGACGGTGCTGGCGTGTTGTCAGTAATTACACTTGTTGTTGCTGTTGTTGCTTCATTGATTCTTGAAAAAATTGCAAACAAGTTCAAACTTACATGGCTTGAACCATTTGTTATGCCAATTGGTATGATTTTGGCAATGGTTATCGCAGTGGTTGCATACAATGTGTTGCCACCTGAAATCGCTATCTTTGAATGGAGGGGTTAATTATGAGTAAGAAAAACAAAGTAGAAAAATCATATTTTGACCGCGTTCATGCTTGGGGTAGAGTTTCAAGTATTACAGCTCTTTGCGTGCTTATTATGTTCCCTCTTTCAATTTGTTTGTATTTGGGAGTATGGCCATCATTGAGCGGTGTTATGAGCGGACTTTTAAAGCTCATTCCACTTTATTGGTCACTTGCAGTTATTGAAGTTTTGATTTATACACCAATGCTTGGCGCAGGTGGTACATATCTTTCATTTGTAACAGGTAATATTACAAACCTTAAACTTCCTTGCGCAATTGGTGCTATGGAAAACGCAAAAGTTAAAGCAAACAGCGAAGAAGGCGAAGTTATCTCAACAATCGCTATTGCAACATCTTCAATTGTTACAACACTTATCATTGCAGTGGGTGTTTTGGTGTTCAAACCTTTCCTTCCTTCATTCACAAGCAGTGAGCTTTTAATGCCTGCTTTCAAACAGGTTCAACCTGCACTTTTCGGTGCATTGGCAGCAGGATATTTCTCAAAGCATTGGAAGATTTCAATCTTCCCAATTCTCGTTATGCTTGGCGTTTTGCTTGTGGCTCCTTCATTGGATGCAGGCACACTTCTCTTCCCAGGTATCATAGCTTCTGTGCTCGGCGCATTCGCTATGTGGAAACTCAAATGGGTAAAGTAATCTTATAGTTTTTTGATAGTTCGTTGATTTGGTTCGGCGGACTATTTTTTTGTTTGTTTTTATTGTGTTTTTGCACAGTTTTTTACGACTTTTTTTTATATCTCGAATATTTTGAAAACATTGATTTTACGCATTTAAAGTGGTAGAATAAATTGATTATAATAAAATGGATTGGAGTGTGTTGTTTTGGCGTTAGTTCCAATGAAAAAACTCCTCGAAAATGCAGAGAAAAATAATATTGCCGTGGGTGCTTTCAGCGTTGGTAATATGGAGATGGTTATGGGCGCTGTGGCTGCAGCAGAAGAACTCAATATGCCAATAATTTTACAGATTGCCGAGTGCAGACTTAAAAATTCTCCACTTGAACTGATGGGCCCTATGATGATTTCGGCGGCAAAAAATGCAAAGGTTGAAATTGCTGTTCACCTTGACCATGGTCTTCGCATTGAAACCGTTCAAAAAGCATTAGAATTGGGATTTACATCTGTTATGTTTGACGGCTCAACATTACCGCTTGAAGATAACATCAAAGCAGTGAAAACTGTCCGTGAAATGGCAGATAAATATGGTGCGACAGTGGAAGCGGAACTTGGCGTTGTGGGTGGTAATGAAGGTGACGGCGCTGCGCACGAAATTCTTTGCACAAATCCTGACGATGCAAAACTTTTCTGTGACGAAACAGGCGTTGACGCATTAGCAGTTGCAATCGGTAATGCACATGGTAATTATCCCGTGCTTCCCAATCTTCGCTTTGATGTGCTTGATGATATTAACAAAATGGTTGAAACACCACTTGTTCTTCACGGTGGTACAGGTATTACTGACGAAATGTTCCAACAAGCAATTATGTTGGGCGTTCGTAAAATTAATATCGCAACAGCAAGTTTTGATAGTCTTGCAAAATATGCACTTGATTATTGCAAACCAATCGAAAAAGCAAACTATTTTGAGCTTAGCAAGCAAGAGTCAATCGGCGTTTATGAAAATGTAAAAAGACATATTAAAGTGTTTAGTTTTATGAATAATTAAGGAGAAAAATTATGAAATACATTGAATTTGATAACAACAAAGAATTTGATTTAATCCTTTTAGGCCGTGTGGCAGTTGACTTAAACCCAGTTGACTACTATTGCCCACTTACCGAAAGCACAACTTTTAAATGATATTTAGGTGGCTCACCTGCAAATATTGCAGTTGGTCTTGCTCGTCTTGGCAAAAAAGTTGGTTTCTTTGCAAGAGTTTCTGACGACCAGCTTGGCACATTTGTAACAGATTATTTTGATAATGAGGGTATTGATACTTCTCATATTAAGCGTTGCCAGAACGGTGAGAAAATTGGCCTTACATTTACAGAAATCAAGTCAGAAACAGAAAGCTCAATCGTTATGTATCGTAACGAAGCAGCCGACCTTAAACTTGATGTAGAAGATATTGACGAAGATTATATCAATAAAGCAAAAGCAATTTTGATTTCAGGTACAGCTCTTGCTGAAAGCCCATCAAGAGAAGCAGCACTCAAAGCAGTTGCATTGGCTAAAAAAAATAATGTGCCAATTATCTTTGATATTGACTATCGTGCATATAACTGGAAAAACAGTGATGAAATTGCAATTTATTATTCTTCAGTTGCTCGCGAAGCTGACATTATTCTTGGTTCTCGTGAAGAATATGACCTTACAGAAAAATTCATTAAGCCAAATATGACCGACAAAGAAACAGCAGCATATTGGCACTCACAGAATGCTAAAATTGTGATTATCAAGCATGGTAAAGAAGGCTCAACAGCATATACAAATGATGGTGAAAGCTATTCAATCAAGCCATTCCCTGTAAAACTTCTCAAATCATTTGGTGGCGGTGACGGATATGCTAGTGCATTCCTTTATGGCATTTTTGAAGGTTGGGAAATTATTGATGCTCTTGAATTCGGCTCAGCATCAGCAGCAATGCTTGTAGCATCTCACGCTTGCTCACAAGATATGCCAACAGTTGACGCAGTTAAGGAGTTCATCAAAAAAGAAAAAGAAGAATATGGTGAAATGATAGCAAGAGCATAATTCTTTTTGTCATATTTTCCGTAATACTTCGTTGCTTTCGACTCGTGGTATACCCGATACAACTTCGCCTCGGCAACATTGTCTTACGAAAAAATCTGTTCAAAAAATGTGGCACATTTTCCGTAATAAAATAATAAGGGATTGAAAGATATGGAAAAAAACATTAAAAAATGGTGTGCAGTTTTATTGTCTGTGGCAATGCTTTTTCCTTTAACTTCTTGTGGTAGTGATAAGATTTCTAAAGAAGATGCTTCTACAACAGAAAGCACAACTACAACAACCACCACAACGACTACAACCACAACAACTACAACAACAACTACAACAGAGGCTAAATCAACAGAAAAAACACAGAAACCTACTGAGACAAAGCCAACAACAACCAAAAAAACCACAACAACTAAACCTACAACAACAAAGCCACAAAAGGCTGCTCCTAAGTTTGTTTTCTCTCAGAATTTTCCTGTTAAGGTAACCGCATTTGGTGCAGAGTTTGAGGTTGTAAAGGCTTCTACCCAAAATGGTTACTGGTATGATGAGGAAAATTATTTGTTTGATATATGTATTACTATGAAACGCTGTGATGACGGTATAGCCGAAGAAAAGGTCGCAACTACACGAATGGTAATAAAGGATTCAAACGGAAATATTGTTAGAAAAACAAGTACAAGTGCTGGTATGCTCAGCATTGGTGAACAAGGTACAGGAAGCATGGCTTGGAGTGTAGATGCTCCGGGTACATACACAATAGAATTTTCATCAATATAAAAGCTATGAAAAAGTTATTCAAGAATAAAATCTTTAAAACAATAGTCTGTGTTGCCTTAATTTTAGGTGTCGTATGCACTTTGTCTGTTGTAGGCATTAATGCCTATATGATTTCTTATGTAAATGAATATATTTTAACAGAAGAAGACCTTAAAAACGAAAATTTTGATTGCATAATGGTGCTTGGCGCAGGTCTTTGGGATGGTGAGCCATCACCAATGCTTCAAGAAAGACTTGACTTTGGTCTTAAAGCTTATGAAACAGGTTGCACTGATAAAATATTGATGAGTGGTGACCATGGCAGAGAAGAATATGACGAAGTCAACAAAATGAAAGATGTTGCAATCGAAAATGGTGTTCTTGCTGACAACATTTTTATGGACCACGCAGGCTTTTCAACCTATGAATCAATGTATCGTGCTCGAGATATATTCCAAGTTGAAAAAATGGTGATTGTCACTCAGACATATCATTTATACAGAGCGGTTTATGATGCTCGAAAGCTTGGAATTGATGCTTATGGCTTCGCAGCAGAAAGATTAGAATATCCAATTACAAATGATATTCGTGAAGCCTTGGCAAGAGTCAAAGATTTCTTCTATTGCATAATCGAGCCCGAACCAACATATTTAGGTGACCCAATTTCAATTCATGCTAATGGTTCGTTGACTGATGATAAAGATAGAATTTAAAAAGGTGATTATATGTACGAAAATCCAAAATTCAATTCAAATAACGAAAAAATCCTTTGTGAGATGAACGGCAAAAATGCTGATATGCTCATGGATATTAAAACAAAACTTCTCAAAGCAGGGGAAGTATTTACAATCTGCGATGAAAACAATGAAACTGCAATTCTTTTGCTTTCAGGTGATGTTACATATTCATTTGACGGAAAAACAGAAATTGCAAAAAGAGCAAATCAGTTTATAGACAGACCATACTGTGTTCATTTTTCAAAAAATAATGAAGTAACAGTAACTGCAAATGCCGATTCAAGAATTCTTATTCAGCAAACTGACAATGACAATGATTTCGGTTATGTTTGGTACAGTCCTGAAAATGTAATTCTTCAGGAATTTGGTAAAGACCAATGGAATGGTACAGCACACAGACAGGTGCTTACACTTTTTGACTATGAAAATGCACCATATTCAAATATGGTTTTAGGTGAAGTAATCCACAAGCCTGGTTGTTGGTCAAGTTACCCACCACATTACCACCCACAACCTGAAGTTTATTACTATGAATTTGATAAACCACAGGGATTTGGCGTTGGCTTCAATGGTGATGACTGCTACAAAGTAGAAGACCAAGGTGTTCTTTGCATTACACCAATGAAAACACATCAGCAGGTTGCAGCACCGGGTTATTCAATGTGCTATGTGTGGATGATTAGACATCTCGAAAACGACCCATGGATTAAGACAAGAATTGACGACCCTAAACATAAGTGGTTGTTAGATGAATAAATAAACTACCTTTTTATAGGAGATGATATTATGGCAAAAATGACAATGGCTCAGGCACTTGTTAAGTTCCTTGATAATCAGTATGTGTCTTTTGACGGTGTTGAAACAAAATTCGTTGACGGAATTTTCACAGTTTTCGGTCACGGTATTGTTTTAGGTCTTGGTGAAGCACTTGACTCTGACAAGGGTGGACTTAAAGTGTATCAGGGCAAAAATGAGCAGGGCATGGCTCATGTTGCAACAGCCTTTGCAAAGATGAACAACAGAAGAAAGATTATCGCTTGTGCATCTTCAATTGGCCCTGGTGCTGCGAATATGATTACAGCAGCAGCTACTGCAACAGTTAATAATGTACCACTTCTCTTATTTCCTGCTGACACTTTCTCAACTCGTCAGCCTGACCCTGTTCTTCAGCAGTTTGAGCAGGAAAACTCACTTGCTACAACAACAAATGACGCTTATAAAGCAGTTACAAGATATTGGGATAGAATTCAGCGTCCTGAACAGTTAATGTCAGCAATGATTAATGCAATGAGGGCATTGACAGACACAGCAAACGCAGGTGCAGTTGCAATTTGTCTTTGCCAAGATGTTGAGGGCGAAAGCTATGATTACCCTGACTCATTCTTCGCAAAGAGAGTACATAAAATCGTTCGTATGCCAGTAGCTTGTGAAGAATTAGAAGATGTTGTAGCAGTAGTGAAAAATGCTAAAAAACCACTTGTAATCTGTGGTGGTGGTGTTCGTTACTCAGAAGCAGGCGAAGCACTTGAAAAGTTCTGTGCAGAATTCAACATTCCTTTCGCAGAAACACAGAGTGGTAAAACTGCTTGCCTTTCATCTGACAAATATAACCTTGGCGGTCTTGGTGTTACAGGTAACTCTGCAGGTAATGTAATGGCGAAGGATGCAGATGTTGTTATCGGTATCGGTACTCGTTTCTCTGATTTTACAACTGCTTCAAAATCGCTTTTCAAAGACGATGTTAAGATGGTTACAATCAACACATCTCGTTTTGATGCATATAAACTCGATGCAGTTAAAATGGTAGCTGATGCTAAACTCGGTATCCTTGCTCTTGGTGATGAACTTCGTAAAGTTGGTTACAAATCAGCATACACAACTGAAATCCAAGATGCAAAAGCGGATTGGGACAAGGAAATGGAATTCCTTGCAAACTATAAATATGACGAAAACTTCAAACCTCTTATTGAAGCTCGTGACGAAAAGACAATTCCTGAATTTGTTGAGAAAATCGGCGGTGTAATTACACAGACAGCAGCACTTGCTATGATTAGAAAACTTATTCCTGCAGATGCTCTTTGCACAGGTGCTGCAGGTTCACTTCCAGGTTGTTTACAGAGAATGTGGACTTCTGACAAGCGTTATTCATACAATATGGAATATGGTTATTCTTGTATGGGTTACGAAATCGCAGGTGCATTAGGTAGCAAGATGGCTCATCCTGAATGCGAAAGCTATGCAATGTGTGGTGACGGTAGTTACTTAATGCTTCACTCTGAACTTGTTACATCAATTCAGGAAAAACAGAAGATTAATGTTCTTCTTTTCGATAACAGCGGTTTCGGTTGTATCAACAATCTTCAGATGTCAAATGGTATCGGAAATCTTGCAACAGAATTCCGTTACAGAGATGACAACGGTGACCTTTTAGGTGACCTTATCCCAATTGATTTTGCTATGGCTGCTGCAGCTTATGGTTGCAAGACATACACAGCAAAAACAATGGAAGAACTTGAATTCGCACTTATCGACTCACAGAAACAGACAGTTTCAACACTTATTGACATTAAGGTGCTTCCAAAGTCAATGACTGATGGTTATGGTGCTTGGTGGCATACAGGTGTTCCATCTGTTTCAACAAATGAAAAAGTAAACAAATCCTTTGAAAATAAGGAAGAAAATAAAAACAAGGCAAGGAGATATTAATATGTTGGATAAAAATAAGGTAAAACTCGGTATTGCACCTATCGCTTGGACAAATGACGATATGCCAGACCTTGGTGCAGAAAACACATTCGAACAGTGCATTTCTGAAATGGCACTTGCTGGTTTCACAGGTTGTGAAGTTGGTAACAAGTACCCAAGAGATACAAAGGTTCTTAAAAAGGCTCTTGAACTTCGTGGTATGCAGATTTGCAACGCTTGGTTCTCAAGTTTCCTTATTACAAAGCCTTATGAAGAAGTTGAAAAAGACTTCATCGAGCATATCACTTTCCTTAAGGAAATGGGTGCAAAGGTTGTTGGTATTTCTGAACAGGGACATTCAATTCAAGGCACAGACCTTTCAATTTTTGATGACAAATATGTTATGAATGACGAAGAATGGGATATGCTTTGCACAGGTATTAACAAGCTTGGCAAAGTTGCGAAAGATATGGGTATTGCACTTTGCTTCCATCATCACATGGGTACAGTTGTTCAGACAGCTGCTGAAATTGACAGAATGATGGAAAACACAGACCCTGAACTTTTCGGTCTTCTTTTCGATACAGGTCACCTTGCATACTGTGGTGAAGACTATATGGCAGTTCTCAAGAAATACGCAAAGAGAATCCGTCACGTGCATCTCAAGGATATCCGTCCTGACGTTGTTGCTAAGGTTAAGGCAGAAAAAATGAGCTTCTTACAAGGTGTTCGTGCAGGTGCTTTCACAGTTCCTGGTGACGGCGTTATCGATTTCAAACCTGTATTCGATGTTCTTGAAGAAACAGGCTACGAAGGCTATGTTCTTGTTGAAGCAGAACAAGACCCAGCTATCGCAAATCCATTTGAATATGCTTTGAAGGCTCGTAAATACATTAATGAGGTATCAGGATTATAATTAAGGAGAAAATAAAATGGCAGTAGAAAAATTACAATATTTTGTGAACGGTCAGTTTAAAGACTCAAAAACTGATGTTTGGTATGACCTTCACAATCCAAGCACAGGTGAAGTTGTTGGTCAAGCACCTTGCTGTACAAATGATGAAGTTCTTGAAGCAATTGAGGCTGCAAAGGCAGCTTACCCAGGTTGGAGAGCAACTCCTGCAATCAAGAGAGCACAGATTCTTTATAAAATCCGTGAGCTTATTATCCGTGATATGGAAGAACTCACAATGTGTGTTGCTTGCGAAAACGGTAAAGTTTGGGGCGAAGCAGAAGGTGACGTCCTCAAGGCAAAAGAAGGTACAGAACTTGCAACTCAGGTTCCATCACTTATGATGGGTGAAAGCCTTATGGATGCTTCATCAGGTTACGACACAGTTAAATATCGTGAACCTCTCGGTGTTTTCGCAGGTATCGTTCCTGTTAACTTCCCTGCAATGATTCCATTTGGTTGGATGGCTCCAACTTGTATTGCAACAGGTAATACAATGGTTCTCAAGGCAGCATCTCTTACACCAAAAACAGCAATGAAATTTGCTGCTATTTATAAAGAAGCAGGCGTTCCTGATGGCGTTATCAATGTTATCACTTGCTCAAGAAACGAAGTAAATACAATTCTTGACCATCCTGATGTTAAGGGTATCACATTCGTAGGTTCAACTCCTGTTGGTCTTAAGGTTTATTCTCGTGCAGCAGCGGCTGGCAAGCGTTGTCAGGCTCTTACCCAGGCTAAGAACCATGCTCTTGTTATGTCAGACTGTGCTCTTGAAAGAACAGTAGCAGGTGTTATCAACTCTGCTTATGGTTGTGCAGGTCAGCGTTGTATGGCTCTTACTTGCTGTGTTGTTGAAGAAGCAATCGCAGATAAGTTTGTAGCAGAACTTAAAAAGCAAGCATCACAGATTAAGGTTGGTCCATCTTGGGAAAAGACATCAAAACTCGGACCTATTACATATAAGAAGCACTATGAAGAAGTTCTTGCTGACATCCAAAAGGGTATTGACGAAGGTGCAGAGCTCGTTCTTGACGGTCGTGATGTTAAGGTGGAAGGCTATGAAAACGGCTACTTCATCGGACCAACAATCTTTGATAAGGTTACAGCGGATATGACAATCGGTGACGAAGAAGTATTCGGACCTGTTCTTTGCATCAAGCGTTGTAAGAACTTTGAAGAAGGTCTTAAGATTATGAACGACAACCCTTATGCAAACGGCTCTGTTATTTATACACAGAGTGGTTACTTTGCACGTCAGTTTGCTCGTTATACAGATGGTGGTCAGGTTGGTATCAACGTTGGTATTCCTGTTCCAGTTGGCTTCTTCCCATTCTCAGGACACAAGCAGTCATTCTTTGGCGATTTACACTGCTTAGGTAAAGATGCATACCGTTTCTACACAGAATCAAAAGCAGTTACACAGCACTGGTTTGATGAAGAAGAAAAGACAAATACAGCCGTATCAACTTGGGACGGCACAATTTAAATTTTGCTCTTTTTCCGTTTAACTTCGTTACACTCGCTCGGAGTATCTTCATACGCCGTCGCTCGTAAGCCTTGTTAAACGAAAAAATACCTAAAATTTTTGTAGGTTTTGCCACATTGTCTTGCAAGAAAAATCCTACAAATTGTTATAAGTTTTATTGTAGGGGCGATTCACGAATCGCCCGTAAACTATAAAAAGTAAGGAGAAATTATTATGCTTAAAATCGGTATTATCGGTGCTGGCCGTATTGGTAAAGTGCACCTTGAATCAATCTCATATCATGTAAAGGGTGCTGAAGTTGTTGCAATTGCAGACCCATTTATGAACGACGAAACAAAGGCTTTCTGTGAAGGATTTGGTGTAGAAAAAATCTATACAGATTACACAAAGATTATTGAAGACGCTGACATTGATGCAGTTCTTGTTTGCTCATCAACTGACACTCATGCTCCAATTTCTATTGAAGCAATTAATGCGGGTAAACATGTTTTCTGTGAAAAACCACTTGCAAACACAGTTGACAAGATTCTTGAAATTGCAGACGCTCTCAAGGCTCATCCTGAATGTAAATTCCAGGTAGGTTTCAACCGCCGTTTTGACCACAACTTCGCAGCTGTTCGTAAGGCTTACGACGAAGGAAAAATCGGTGAAGCACAGATTCTTAACATCACATCCCGTGACCCACAGGCACCACCTGTTGGCTACTGTGCAGCAAGTATTTTCCTTGATATGACTATTCACGATTTTGATATGGCTTGTTTCCTTACAAATAGCGATGTTGAAGAGCTGTATGTTTATGCTGATGCTCTTATCAATCCTGGCATCCGTGAATATGGTGACTTCGATACAGCTATCATTTCAATGAAAATGGAAAATGGTGCTCTTGCAGTTATCGACAACTCTCGTCAGGCTATGTACGGTTATGACCAGAGAGCAGAGCTTTTCGGCTCAAAGGGTATGGTTGCAACTGCTAATGATACACTTTCAACTGCAGTTATCGCAGATGCAAACGGTGTAACAGGTGAAAAACCACTCTATTTCTTCCTTGAAAGATATATGGGTTCATTTGCAGAAGAAGTAAGACAGTTCGTTGACTGTTGTGTTAACGACAAGGAAACTCCTGTTGGCTTCCACGCAGGTTTACAGTCAGTTAAGATTGCTCTTGCTGCTGAAAAATCAGCTAACGAAGGCAGACCGGTTAAGCTTTCAGAAATTCAGTAATTACATAAATATGGCGGGGTTTTACCTCGCTATATTTTTAGGGTGTCTTAAATTGGGTGTTGTAGGGGACGGCGACCTCGACGTCCCGCAATTTTAGATGCAAACTGATTACGGGCTGCCGAGTCGTCAGCCCCTACAAAAATCAAATTACAAAATATAAAGGAAGATTAATTATGTCCATTGAAAAAGGCAGAGAATATTTCCGTCAGTTTGGAATGGAAGATAGAGTGCAGGAATTTGAGGTTTCAAGTGCAACAGTTGAACTTGCGGCACAGGCTTTAGGAGTTGAAGGCGCAAGAATCGCAAAAACTCTTTCGTTTATGGTGGGTGAACAGCCAATTCTTATTCTTATGGCAGGGGATGTTAAGGTTGATAACTCAAAATACAAGGCACAATTCCACACAAAGGCAAAAATGATGTCACCTGAACAGCTTGAAGAATTCGTAGGTCATCAGATTGGTGGCGTTTGTCCTTTTGGAATTAAAGACGGAGTTGAAGTATATCTTGACGAGTCAATGAAACGATTCGAAACTGTTTTTCCTGCAGTAGGTAGTAGTAACAGTGCAATTGAGCTTACAATTCCTGAACTTGAAAAATACTCAAACTATAAAGAATGGGTAGAAGTATCCAAATCAATTGAATAAGTGAAAAATTAAAGGACGATTCGAGTGAACCGCCCTTTTTTATTTTACTTTTTTTGTTTTTCAATAAATTTTATCATTATAACAGCAAGAGAAATTGCCACAAGCTCTGAAATGATATCCAATATATCAAAGGTACCGTTTATAACACCATTAATCTGCAGAAGTTCAATTATAATTGCAAAAAGTGAAGAAGTGACGGAGGTGATTATCAAGGGCTTTTTGAACACCCTGAAACAAAGATACAAGGCAAAGGTGAGTGAATATGCCCAAAGTATATCACAAGCCCAGCATGTAATAAAACGATGAAAGGCATTGTCAAAATAGATATAGGGCAACGAAAAACCGAAAATATTCGTAAAAGCTGTGTTTATGTATGTGGTTTTATAACAAAAAAGGTAAATTCCCAAACCAAGGACAAGGGGAATACCAATATTCAAGAGATAAAAAGCAAAATTCTTTTTCAAAGTAAAAATCCTTTGTCTACATAATATTTTACAAAAAGTTTACTGTAAATTGCATGGAAAGTCAATATACTAAAACGGCATAAAGAATAAAAGGATGATTCAATGAACCATCCTTTTTTATAGGTATCTATTTATACATAGTAAGGATTTGGCTTTGTTAAGATAACGAATAAATCAATAAGAACACCGAATCCAAACAAACCGGCTGTTACTATCATTTGAATTAGCAATTAGAATCCATTTTGTTCAACGCCATAAACAGCTTGTTCATATGTAAATCCTTCATATTCAAGTTGGTCAATAAGTCCTTGACGGGAAAAAGCTGAAAAGTCAAGATATGATTTTGCTTTTTTTACTGCCTGTTCATTCCAATCTGCACCTGAATTATCTGCGCCGTATGTTGCATCTTCTGTTGAAAATCCTTCATATTCAAGTTGGTCGATAAGTCCTTCACGTGAAAACGCAGAAAAGTCCAAATAACTTTTAGCTTTTCGAACAGCATTTTTTTGACTAACAGTTTCTTGTTTTCCTTCAGTAGAGCTTTCAGTTGTTGAGCTTGTTGAATTGTTATCAGTAGTGTTTTGAGTGGTATCGTTATCAGTAGATATGCTTGTATCATCACTACTACCAACTGCAAACAATGCAAAGGTAGCAAGGATAACTAATGTTAAAATCAGAGCAATAATTTTTTTCATAAAAATTCTCCTTTGCGACGAAAAATGTCGTCTTTAATATTTTGTGATTACATCTTACTGCAAAATGCAGTAAATGTCAATACTGCATTTTGTTGTAACATATACTATTATCGGTGATGATAAATGTATAAGAGAATTCGTGACTTGCGAGAAGACAATGATTTAACACAAAAACAGGTAGCAGAGATTCTTCATTGTTCACAACAGGTTTATAGTAACTACGAATTAGGACAAAGAGACATTCCGACAGCCATTTTAATTAATTTAGCAAAATTTTATAAAACTTCAACAGATTACATCTTAGGGTTGACTGATAAAAAATAACCTCTCAGGTTTTTACCTGGGAGGTTTTTCTTAAATGAATTGGAGTTTATCGGTGAGTTAATGTGATATGC
>JAZQWV010000032.1:0-26929 GCA_045632525.1 Candidatus Fimenecus sp. | reverse complement strand
AGAAGCATATTCGGCATTTCCATAAATGCTCTGTGCTATAAGTCCACCAAGAGCTTCACCATCAATTTCAGGATTGCCGACAAAAAGCTGTCCAATCATTTCAAGTCCGTTAAAAGCTGAGTTTGCCATAACAAGATTCTCTACATCCTCATATCCATAAACTGCAAGGTATGTATTTGTCATACATCCACCCATGCTTTCAGCACAGATAGTAACCTTATCGTGACCTGATTTCACTTTTACTTCCTGAATAAACTGATTAAGGTCATCTGCAATATCAAAAGGATTTCCTGTCCAGTCATAAATGAAAAGATATGAATGCTTTTCACCTAAATCTCTGTACACAGCCTGTGCAAGAATGTTTTCTGAGCTTACATCCTCAGCTTCCAAATCAACATAAGTTTCAATAGGGTCACTTGTGTAGCCCTTAACAGTAACAACTGAATCACGGTTAAGATTATTGTCGTAAACCACAGGACCGAAAATTGCTGTTACAGCAGAATCAAGTGCTTCAACCAATGTGTCAACATCCAATGTAACAAGAAATTCTGCAAGCTTTGGCACTGCAGGTAAAATTCCGTTTACGATATTATCGGTAGAAAAAACCTCGTTACCCTCACCATCATAGAGAGTTTCACCAATACCTCTTACCTGAACAATTGGTGCAGTTCCACAATCACATTTTTTGCTTTCAACTGCAATTGCAGGTACAAGAAGTGTAAGAAGCATTACAAATGACATTACAACGCTTAAAATTGCCTTCATTTTTTTCATAAAATGACCTCCAAGTTAAATTTCGAGTTCATTTTATCACATATTTTTCCTATTTACAATAATCAGAATACACTTTCAATAACTTTTTCAGATATTTCAGGTGAATATTTCCATATATCTATGTGGTCATCATTATAAAAATACTTTACAGGCTTTGGTTCAGCCTTTTCAGGGAAGCTGTCAACAATTGATAATTTGATTTTCATTTTTTCAGGGTTAATGCTTTTTATGTAAACACTTGCAGAGTCTCCCTCATTCACATCATAGGAATATTCTGCAAGACCTGCAAGATTTGGTGAAAGTTCAATAAACACACCGTATTTTTCGATTGAACGGACAACTCCACCTACTGTCTGTCCTGCCTTGAACATTTCTGCATTTTCATTCCAAGTGCCTAACAATTCCTTATGAGAAAGTGTAACTCTGCCAAGCTCATCAATGCTTTTCACAACTGCTTTTATCATTGTATTTACAGAGAATCGAACATCAGGATGAGGAATACGGGAAACTGAAATACTGTCGATAGGTAAAAGCGCAGAAATTCCACAGCCGATATCACAAAATGAACCAAAGGATTCGTTATGAGTGACTCTTGCATCAATAATATCTCCGGGAGAAAGAGTGCTGATATATTCCTCTGCACACGCTTCCTGCACTCTTTTACGACTTAAAATCGCTGTACGGGTACCTGCCTCATCATCCATAAAATCAATAATTTTAAATACAACAGGCTTATTCACCCTTGAAATTATAGCAATGTCACGGACACTTCCGTCAGAAATACCGATTGCACACTCTTCACGTGGAATAATCCCCTGCATTACACCTAAATCCACATAAAGATTGTGGTCGTGGTCACACATTGTAGCCTTAGCTTCCAAAATTCTTTCAGACAAAAAGCTTTCACGGAGACTGTTTATTGACTCCATACACTTTTTATTATGCTTGTTTTCATAAATAATTCCCTCAGGATAGTATTTTTTCATATATCTCACCTTTATTTTCAATTTAATATATGAATATGAGTCAAATGTTAAAATAAGAATTAAAAATAGGTATTTTATTTTTATAACTTTTATGATATGATATAATGTAATATATTTTGAGGTAATTTTTATGGATGTTAGAGTTAATGATATTCTTGAAATGAAAAAACCACATCCCTGTGGTTGCAAGCAGTTTTTAGTGCTTCGTTCAGGCATGGATTTTCGTATCCGTTGCACAAATTGCGAGCGTGAAGTTATGGTACCACGCGCAAAAATCGAAAAAAACATAAAAAAGATAATCAGGGAGAATGAAAATGTTTGATAAATTATTAGGTATTGAAGCTAGATTTGAAAATGTGAATGAGCAGTTGTGTGACCCTGCAACAGTCAGCGACCAACAACTCTATACAAAGTTAATGAAAGAATTAAAGCAACTTACTCCCGTTGTTGAAAAATTCCGTGAATATAAGGGTTATAAAGACACCTTTGAAGAGTCAAAAATGCTTCTTGACGAAGGTGGAATGGATAAAGATTTCAAAGAAATGGTGCAAGAAGAATTTGAAACTGCAAAAGAAATGCTTGAAGTGACTTGGGAAGAACTTAAAATCTTACTTCTCCCCCGTGACCCTAATGATGACCGTAGCGTTATTATTGAAATCCGTGGCGGTGCCGGTGGTGAAGAAGCTGCACTTTTTGCAAACTCACTTTTCAGAATGTACACCATGTATGCTGAAGCTCGTGGTTGGAAAATGGAAATTCTTTCTGAAAACCCAACTGAACTTGGTGGATACAAAGAAGTAATTTTCTCTGTTGACGGTGACGGTGCATATTCTCGTTTCAAGTTTGAAAGTGGTGTTCACAGAGTTCAGCGTGTTCCTGAAACAGAAAGTCAGGGCAGAATTCAAACATCAACTGTTACTGTTGCCGTTCTTCCTGAAGCTGAAGATGTTGACTTTGAACTTAACCCTGCAGAATTGCAGATTGACGTTTTCCGTTCAAGTGGTGCAGGTGGACAAAAGGTTAACAAAACTTCATCTGCTATCCGTGTTACACACTTGCCAACCGGTATGGTTGTTGAGTGTCAGGACGAAAGAAGTCAGCACAAGAATAAAGACAAGGCACTTAAAGTTCTTCGTTCTCGTCTTCTTGAAATTGAACAGGCAAAGCACGACGCTGAAATTGCAGGTCAGAGAAAGAGTCAGGTAGGTACTGGTGACAGAAGTGAACGAATCAGAACATACAATTTCCCACAAGGTCGAGTTAGTGACCACAGAATTGGTCTTACACTTTATAAAATCGAGCAGATTATGAACGGTGACATCGACGAAATCATCGATGCACTCATTACAGCAGATACTGCAGAAAAACTTAAAGCAGAGGAATAATTATGGAATTCAAATTAAACTCTTTTGAGAGATTTGTAATTAAATATAAAAGCCCAATAATTATTATAATTGCAATTATTTTCGTTATTGGAATGTTTATCCTTGCGCTTAATGATGCTCCGTTTATTGCACCATTTTCATTTGTTCTTTATTTTATATTAACACGATTAATTGTTAGTATTGCAATAATTAAAAACAACAAAATTCTTAAAATCCGTAATACACAATTAGACTTAAACACAGCGTTGAACGCAACAAACCAGTTAATTGATATTACAAATTCAAAAGATTTTCAATCTCTTGCACTCTTTTGTAATAATCGTATTGCATATCTTATTGAAATGGGCGAATTTGAAAAGGCAGAAAACGAAGTCAAGGTATTTTGGCAAAGTTTTAACACAAAAAAGGTTTCTCCGTTGACTCTTGTTGCTATACACACAAATATGGCTTCCCTTGCTCTTGAAAAAAGAGATTTTAAAACATACGAAGAACAGTTTGGATTAGTCTGCGATTACCATAATAAAAGCGCAAACAAAATTGTAAAAAGACATTCGAAACATTCAATTATAAATTTGCAACAATTAGCCGAAGCAATTGTTGCAAATGAAAACAGTAATTTTGAAGAATATTCAGCAAGAGTTTTACAGGCTATACATTTTGAACCTATAAAAGAAAAAGTTTTAACTGACGAGCAAATTCCACCCCACTCGCATTTGCAAGCTTATGAAAAGCTTTTCATTTTTACACAGAGTATAGGTGACACAGAAAAAGCAAAAGCTCAAGCTCAACAAATTATCAATATTGCTAATGAACAATTCTACATATACCGCAAAGCAAAGGAATATCTTGAAAATGAAAACAGAAGTAATTAATATTACAACTGAATATGACAGAGCATTAGAAGAATCTGCACAACTTCTTAAAAACGGCGAAGTTGTTGGTATTCCTACCGAAACTGTTTATGGACTTGCTGCAAATGCACTCGACGAAGATGCAGTTAGAAAAATCTTTGTTGCAAAGGGTCGTCCAAGCGACAACCCACTCATTGTGCATATTTCAAAGTTTGAAGATTTAGAGCCACTTGTAGCTGTAATTCCTGAAAAAGTTAAAATTATGGCTAAAAACTTCTGGCCTGCGCCACTCACAATGATTATGAAAAAGAGTGACAGAGTTTCAAATGTGGTTTCAGGAAATCTCGACACAGTTGCAATCCGTATGCCAAAAAGCGACTACGCAAGGGCAATTATTGAAGCTTGTGGTTTACCACTTGCGGCACCATCGGCAAATCTTTCGGGTAGTCCTAGTCCTACAAATGCCAAATATGTTTTTGATGATATGAACGGTCGTATTCCGCTTATTATTGACGGTGGCAACTGTGAAATCGGTGTTGAATCAACTGTTATTTCATTTGCAGAAGACCCGCCAAGACTTCTTCGTCCCGGTGGTGTCACACTTGAAGAAATGACCGCGTTAATCGGCGAAATTGTAGTTGACGATGCTGTTTTAAACAAGTTGGAAGATGGTGCAGTTGCAGCTTCTCCTGGTATGAAATACAAACATTATGCGCCAAGCGCTGACATAACAATTATAAAAAGTGATTTTGACACCTTTAAAACTCTTTGTGAAAGTGAAGAAAACATTACTGCATTATGTTTTGATGGTGAAAGCGAAAACTTATCTTGCTCATCAGTTGAATATGGCAATGAAAACGATGGTTTTTCTCAGAGCGCAAGACTTTTTGATGCACTTCGCGAATTAGACGAAATGGGTGCAAAGAAAGTTTATGCCCGTTGCCCTGACACAAAGGGTATGGGTTTAGCCGTTTATAATCGTTTAATCCGTGCAAGTGGATTTAAAATCAAGGTGATATAATGAAAATTATTGGTCTTACGGGGCTTACAGGTGCAGGCAAAAGCACCGTTGCACAAAAATTGATGGCTTATGGTTGCTATCACATTGATGCTGACAAAGTTGCCCGTAAAGTTATAAACAACAATGAAAATGTCAAAAATAAATTAAAGATGCGTTTTGGTGATGATGTAATCAACCCCGACGGCACAACAAACAGACCATTATTGGCAACTCGTGCTTTTGCAGACGAAAACAGCACAAATGCTTTAAATGAAATCACTCACCCTGCCGTTACCGAAGAAATCCAATCAATTATAAAAGATATAAGTGAAGTTGGTTATCGTGGTGTAATTATTGATGCTATTGCACTTTTTGAAAGTGGTGAAGATAAGCTCTGTGACTTTACTGTTGCGGTTGTTGCGCCAAAGGAAATTCGACTTGAACGAATTATGAGTCGTGACAACATCACAGAAGAAAAAGCACTTGAACGCATAAACGCACAAAAAGACGAAAGTTTTTTCACAAGTCGTGCAGATTTTGTATTGTGGAATTATCCACCTTATGATATAAATGTAGAAATAAAACCAATAACATTACAACTTGGAATATAACCGAAAGGAGAAAATAAATATGGATATTAATGAAATGAAAAAAGAACTTTTTTATGAACCAAAGCACGCTATGGAAATTGTTGACGCTGCAACAGTAAAGGCTGCTGATGATTTCTGTGAGGGTTATAAAAGTTATCTTGACTTTGCAAAAATTGAGCGTGAATCAGTTGAGTTTTTTGTAAAAGAAGCAGAAAGCAAAGGCTACACAGAGTTTGATAACACAAAGAAATATAACGCAGGTGATAAGGTTTATTTCAACAACAGAAATAAAGCAATCATTCTTTGCGTTTTTGGTAAAAAGAGCATTGCAGAGGGTGTTAAAATCTCTGCAGCACATATTGACT
Organism: Candidatus Fimenecus sp.; assembly: GCA_045632525.1. GTDB lineage: Bacteria > Bacillota > Clostridia > Oscillospirales > Acutalibacteraceae > Fimenecus. The sequence goes on along the minus strand of JAZQWV010000032.1, from coordinate 20,978 downwards.
CACCTCGTCTTGACCTTAAACCAAATCCACTTTATGAAGATTCTTCACTTGCATATTTCAAGACTCACTACTACGGTGGAATCAAGAAATATCAATGGACTGCAATCCCATTAGCCCTTCACGGTGTTGTTGTTAAGGCAGACGGCGAAACAGTTAAAGTAAATATTGGTGAAGACGAAAACGACCCACAATTCTGTGTAACTGACCTTCTTCCACACCTTGCTCAAAACCAGATGAAACAGACAATGAGCGAAGGCATTCAGGGTGAACAGCTCAATATCCTTATCGGTAGTCGTCCGTTCTCAAAGGATGAAGGTAGCGACAAGGTTAAACTCAATATCATCAAAATTCTCAACGAGAAATACGGCATTACAGAGGGTGATTTCTTAAGTGCAGAACTTGAACTTGTTCCTGCATTCAAGGCTCGCGACATCGGCTTTGACAGAAGCTTAATCGGTGCTTATGGCCACGACGACAAAGTTTGTGCATACCCTGCTGCTCAAGCAATTTTCAATATTGAAAATCCTGAATACACTTGCCTTACAGTTCTTACTGACAAGGAAGAAATCGGCTCAGACGGTAACACAGGTCTTAACTCATCATATATGAAATATTTTATTTCCGACCTTGCTCGTATGGATGGTGTTGAGCCTTGGAGAGTGCTTTCAAAGTCAGAATGTCTTTCTGCTGATGTTAATGCGGCATTTGACCCAACTTTCCCAGAAGTTAGTGAAAGAAAGAACTGCTCATTTGTTAACAATGGCGTTGTTATTACAAAATACACAGGTTCTCGTGGCAAGAGTGGCACAAGTGACGCATCCGCTGAATATATGGGTAAAATCCGCAGAATGCTCAATGCTAATGATGTTGTATGGCAGATTGGTGAACTTGGTAAAGTTGACGCAGGTGGCGGTGGCACAGTTGCAATGTATGTTGCTAACCTTGACATTGACACAATCGACCTTGGTGTGCCTGTACTTTCAATGCACGCACCACTTGAAGTTGTTTCAAAACTTGATGTTTATATGGCATACAGAGCATTCAAAGTATTCTTTGAACAAAAATAATTAAAAATCAACGGTGAGAGAAATCTCACCGTTTTTCTTTTATAAAAGTATTGGTTGTGGTTGAGTTTTAGTTTCGAGCACTTCTCGCACCGTGTCAGGAATATAATTAAAATCTGCTACGATTGAATTAGGTTTGTTTATATGGTCGTCTTGTCGCATCGGCACAAAGTAAATATGTTTACTATTCATTAAAGTTCCGATATTTCGAGCCGATGTGCCAAGAGCGTCGTTTGTTGATACTGCAATTATCACAGGGCGCTGATTGCGAAGATGTGCTTTTGTAGCAAGTGTTACAGAAGTGTCACTTATTCCATTTGCCAGTTTGCCAAGGGTGTTACCCGTGCAAGGCGCAATGATTAAAGCATCTAATAATTCTTTGGGTCCGATTGGCTCTGCGCCACTTATTGTATATATGATTTTCTCGTTACATATTTCTTCGATTTCCTTATTAAAGTTACAAGCTTTACCAAAACGAGTATCTGTCGAATAAGCAGTGGGTGACATAATTGGAATCACTTTGTAGCCTTCGTCAACCAACTTTTTTATTTGTGGGATTACTTTTTTAAATGTGCAAAAGGAACCACACAAGGCAAACCCCACAGTTTCTTTGCTCATTTTTTACTCCTCCTTTTGCAAATATTCTTCAATTTTTTTGCCTATAATCTCCCCTGCTGTTTTGGGTGTATATTTACCCGGCAAGCCAAAGGCTTTGATTACATCAACACCATATTTTCGTGCTAAATCAAAATCTAAGCCATAGGGTGCAGAAGCAAGCTCGATTATTTTTGTGTTTTTATTTATGTTTTCAAGAGTATCTTCAAAAATTATATTCTGTGGCACTGTGTTGATTATCACATCAAAATTATTAGCACAAGTTGAAATGTCAGCAAGGTCAAATGCTTTGCATCCCTTGATTATCGCATCTTCTCGCTGTGATGGGTTTCGAGCAAACACGGTTATATCGCAAGAAAGCGACTTTAAAAGTGTAACTGTTTCTTTTGCAACCCTGCCATATCCCGTTATTGCATATTTGCCCAAAGGTAAGGCAAAATCAATGTGTTCAAGCAAGATTTTAAGTGTGCCAAAAGCTGTTAAAACTGCGTTCTTTTCTATAAAAGAGTTGTCATAATAATCAACAAAGGGGATTTCTGTTTCACGAAGTCGCGATAGCAACTCACCTTTGATTATTCCACCGAAAACGAGATTTTCTCGACCTAAAAATGAAATCAAACGGTCAATTGACATTTCTCGCTTTGAAAACGGCATTATAATCGTCTGGTCGTTTCGTGTTGCAGGAAGTGGAAGCACCACCAAAGATTTTTCATCAAGCACGCTTTTGAGTTTGTCTGTATCATCATCCCAGTCAAAAAGTCCATAGGACGCAACATCAAACCCACGGCTTACCAAATATTCTTTAAGGTATTTTTGTCTTTTATCTCCACCAACTATTACGATATTTCTCATTTAAAACTACCCCCTTGCCTATTACTATTTTATGATTTTTGAATTTTTTGGTGATTAGGTGTTTAAATTTTTATAAAGTTGTAATATAATAATGGGCGGTGATAAAAATGAACGATATTTCAAAGGTTTTAAAAACTGTAAAAACAATACATTTTATCGGTATCGGTGGTAGCGGTATGTGTCCACTTGCCGAAATTCTTCATAGCAAGGGTTACACTTTGCAAGGCTCTGACAATAACGAGAGTTCAATTGTTGACCGTATCCGCAAAATGGGAATTAAAGTTATGATGGGACAGCGCGCCGAAAATATTGAGGGTGCAGAAATGGTGGTTTATTCTGCTGCTATTTCAAAAGAAAACCCCGAACTCAAAGCAGCTCTTGAAAGTGGTATTCCAACATTCCAGCGTGCTGAATTATTAGGTGAAGTTTCTCGTCAATTCACAAATTGTATCGGTATATGTGGCACTCACGGCAAGACTACTGTTACATCGTTAACTGTTCAAACTATGATTGAAGCCGGTCTTGACCCATCAGCAGTTATCGGTGGAAAATTACCACTTACAAACTCTTATGGTCGTGTGGGACAGACTGAAACTATTGTTATGGAATCTTGCGAGTATCAGGATACATTTCTTAAAATGAGTCCTGATGTTGCTGTTATTCTCAACATTGACGAAGACCATCTTGAATATTTTAAGACAATGGAAAACCTTATTCTTAGTTTCACAAAGTTTGCAGACTCTGCTACAAAAGCAATTATTTATAATGGTGACGACGAAAACACCCTTAAAGCCATCGCTGACATTAAGGGCAAAGAAATGATTTCATTCGGTTTCCAGAGTAAGAATGACTACTATGCAGCAAACATTGAAGAATACAAAGGTGCATTTACTAAATTTGATGTAATGTACAAGGGTGAAAAACTTGGTAGTGTTGAACTTTCAATCCCAGGTATTCACAATGTGCTTAATGCACTTGCTGCTATTGCATCTGCTATTTATTCAGGTGCAAAATTTGAAGATTGCATTAAGGGTTTGCAAGAATTCAAGGGTGCAGGTCGTCGTTTTGAAGATTTGGGAACATATAACGGCATTGATTTTATTGATGACTATGCTCACCACCCTGCAGAACTTAAGGTTACACTTGAAGCAGCAATGAAGATGGGATACAACACAGTTTGGGCAGTTTTTCAACCATTCACATATTCTAGAACTGCAATGCATTTTGACGAGTTTGTCGATGTGCTAAAAATCCCTGACAGATGCGTTATGACAGAGATTATGGGTTCACGCGAAGTGAATACTTATGACATTTACACATCACAATTAGCAGAGAAAATTCCAAATTCCGTTTGGTTCAACACTCAAGAAGAAGTTGCTGACTATGTTGTGAAGAATGCAAAAGCTGGCGACCTTGTTCTCACAATGGGTTGTGGTGACATTTATAAATCTGCATTTATGATGATTGAGAGATTAAAAAATGGTACAGTTTAATAATTCTTGGGATATTCTTTTAAAAGATGAATTCCAAAAGCCTTATTATCTCAATTTGAGAAAATTTTTAGTGCAAGAATATAAGACACAAACCATATATCCCAATATGAACGACATATTCAATGCACTTAAATACACCGATTATAAAGATGTTAAAGTTGTGATGCTTGGGCAAGACCCATATCACCAACCAAATCAGGCTCACGGGCTTTGCTTTTCTGTGAAAAAAGGCGTTAAATCGCCACCATCTTTACAGAATATGTATAAAGAAATTTATGCAGAATATGGCTACTCTATCCCCGACCACGGTGAGCTTACATATTGGGCAGAGCAAGGTGTTTTAATGCTCAACACCGTTTTAACTGTTCGAGAAAGTCAACCTAATTCACACAAAGGAATGGGTTGGGAAATTTTCACAGACAACATTATTTCACTCTTAAACCAAAGACCTGAACCAATGGTGTTTTTGCTTTGGGGTGCAAATGCAAGAGCGAAGAAAAAAATTATAACTAACCCAAATCACCTTGTGTTAGAATCAGCACACCCCAGTCCCCTTTCTGCTTATAACGGTTTTTTCGGCAATAATCATTTCAAAAAAGCCAACGAGTTCTTAAAACAAAATGGAATGAAAGAAATTGATTGGCAGATAAGATAATAACAACCCGACAGTTTAAAACTGTCGGGTTTCTTGTTTAATTATTCTAAATCTTCGTCAAACAAATTGAAGCGCTCTAGCAATGTATTCATTGAAAGCCATCTGCCTGCTTTAGTTGGATAATTACAATCTTCCTGTCCCCAAATCCATTTATAAACCTTTAAAATTGTTTCTACAGAAATTCCAACGGTATCCCTAAGTTTTAAATCGACAATCACAGCATCGGGCTCTTCTCCACAGCAAACACGGTACAAACCTTTTATAAGTTCTATAGTCGCATTTCTATCAAAATCATATTTTTCAGCTATATCATCGCTAATTTCACTATGACTTATTAACCATAAACTTTGCTCATACGGGTTAAATATAAATACCATAAAGTCATCTCTTGATAATCTACCAAAATTTCGTTTACCTCCAGGTTTATTTATGGCAATTATCTCCCCATTAGCTAAGTTTTCTACTTCATATAACAAATATGGTATATTGTATAATTCATCTCTAAAAGCATTTTGTTCTCGATTTTCTATATTTAACGGAACTAAATTTACATTATACCTGAATATTTTATTAGCCATAACATCACCTTTACAATATTACTATTTTATAAAATTTGTATTCTCCTCAATAGTTACAAATCAAAAGTTCGCTTATTTTTCCCCTGTTGTTGCCTTTACTGTTTATTGCTCTATTGGCAAAAACTCGGTTTATATTTAATTCTGAATATAAATCATCAAAGAAGTTGTCATTTTCATCAGTATTCTTCGGGTCAGAATTGCTTGCCATTACCTTTGCAAAGTCAATTGATTTAATAAATTTACTTAATCTGACTTGTTCCATATCATTAAAATCTTCTGCATTATATGATGTAAAGTCTGCTGTCCTTGTCAAGGGTCTGTATGGTGGGTCGAAATAGGTAAACGTATTTTCATCAATCAAATCTTTGACCGTTGAATAATCGCCCTCTAAAATAGTTACCTTTTGCAATAAAGCTGAAACTCTTTTAAGATTATCTTCATCGCATATTTTAGGATTTTTATATGAACCCATAGGTACATTATATAGACCTTTTTTATTTACTCTATATAATCCATTAAAACAAGTTTTGTTAAGATATATAAAAAGTCCCGCACGCACTACAGCATTGCTATTATTTGAGTTTTGAGTTTCAAGGTTGTATTTTTCTCGTTGTTGATAGTAATACTCTTTTCGTTCTTCGTCACTTTTATCTAAATGAGTTGTTTCATATTGTGATAATAATTTAATCAATTTATCAACATTGTTTTGAATAACTCTATAAAGATTTATCAGCTGAATATTAGTGTCACAAATATAAATTTCTTCCATTTCGTAATTGTTAAGTATGTCAAACAATACTGCCCCTGCACCAACCATTGGTTCACAGTATCTTTTTATTGTCTTTCCTAACTCATTAGGATAAAAATCTCTTATAGTAGGAAGAAGTTGCCCTTTACCCCCTGCCCACTTTATAAACGGTTTTGCGGGTACTTTTTTCTCGTAGCGAAGCGTTCTGCCATCAATGGGTTTAATTGCATTACTTGGTATAACCCACATATTACCAAGCATAGTTACATTTGGTATTCTGTTTTCTTGACAAAGAGTTATAACTCGTCTATGTGATATGTTCCATTTTTCTGCCGCAGTACTTGCAGTCATATAACCGACCATAAAAACACCTCCGTATATGTCAAATTTATTATATTCCAAATCTGGAATAATAGCAAGGCTTTTTCTTTATAAAACACATGAAAATAAAGGACTTATTCGTTTGAATAAGTCCTTTTATTTATACATTATAATATTTTTTCATTTTTGCTTTTTTGATTATGTTGATAATTATAATTATAACAACCAAAATAATTACTGAGAAAAACCCTGCATATAAGCCCTGTGTATTGTTTTCACCTTTGACTTTCATCCAAAGATTATTCATATATTGCATTGTGTCTGTTGGAAGATTGTGGAATGCTTGACCATTTTTGACAGTTTCAGGATAAACAGCCTCACTATCGATAAGTGAATAATCTTCATTTTCTAAAACTGCTTTATTTGGTGTTGCATAATAAATATACTCAGCATTTGCAAGAGCGATTTCAGGCTCTAACATAAAGTTTATAAATGCCTCTGCACCCTTTTTATTCTGAGATGCACTTGGAATACACATTGCATCATAGAAAGTGTTAACACCTTCTTCAGGCAACGCAAAGCCTAAATCAGGGTTGTTTTCAACCATCAACTCATAATCCCCTGCATAGTAAGTAGCAAAAGCATATTCGCCACTTTCCATCTTGATGAAAACTTCATCCATTACATATTCGGGTTTTACTGTTTTGCGTTGTTCCATTAAAAGCTGGGCAGCTTTATCCCAATCTTCTTTTTCAGTTGTGTTGATACTTTGCCCCAAAATAAATTGTGCAATGGCGAAAGAGTCACGAGGGTTATTGAACATCAAAACTTTACCTTGATATTGTTCATCCCAAAGCACTTTCCAACTTGTTGGTTGTTCTTTAACAAAGTTCTTATTATAAATAAGAATTGTTGTTCCCACATTATAAATTACGCCATAATCTTTAATTCCGTTTTCGATTAAGTTGCCATATTTCTCATAATCGAAATATTTGTCAAAATTAGGAATATTTTTATAGTCAAGTGGCAAGAGCATGTCTTCTGAAATAAGGCGTTCAACCATATAGTCTGACGGAATAATGATGTCATAACTTACGCCACCGCCTGAGAGCTTTGAATACATATTCTCATTTGACTCGAATGTTGTGTAATTAACATCACAACCTGTAAGGCGTTCAAATTCACTGACAACATCAACTTCTTCATCGTCGATATACTCGCCCCAGTTATAAACATTGAGCACCGTGCCCTGAAGACCAAGATTTTTATAATATTCAATTGTGTCAGCTGAAAAGATTTCGTCTTCAGCGTAAACAGGAAGAACAAAAGCCGAAATCAAAACAAGAAAAGAAATTGTTAAAGAGAGAATCTTTTTCATTCATTTCCCTCCTTCTGCTTTTTTCTCTGTTTTTTATCAGAGCGTGACTGTGCCACATTCATGAGAATCAAGAGAACAAACATTGCACCAAAAATGAGCGTTGAAAGAGCATACATATCAGGTTTAACTCTCTTTTTAGTCATTGAGAAAATGTGAATAGGCAATGTCTGGAAATCAGGACCATTTGTAAAGTAACTGATAATGAAATCATCAAGTGACAATGTGAATGCCATAATTGCACCTGAGATAATACCCGGCAAAATTGCAGGGAAAACCACTTTGAAGAATGCTTTAACAGGGTGACAACCCAAGTCTTGTGCCGCTTCAAAAATTCTGTTATCAGTCTGTTTAAGCTTTGGTAAAACCGAAAGAATGACATATGGCAACTGGAATGTTACGTGAGCAATGAGAATTGTCCAGAAACCAAGAACATCTTTTCTATTAAGCATCACCCCTGCGAAAACGAACAAGAGCATCATTGAGATACCTGTAACGATTTCAGGGTTCATCATAGGAATATTTGTAACTGTCATAACAGATGACTTTACAAATTTATTGCGCATTGAATTGATTCCCACGCTTGCCAAAGTGCCCAATACTGTTGCGATTGCCGCTGAAATTACTGCTAACACAACTGTGTTTTTGAGAGCATCCATTGTGGCTTTGTCGTGGAAAAGTTTTTCATACCATTGAAGTGAAAATCCTTCAAAGATATATGTGCTTTCTGTTCCGTTAAATGAGAACACCATCATAACAACCATTGGTGCATAAAGGAACACGAAAACAAGTGCTAAGTAAAGTTTTGATAATGGAGAAGTCTTTGTCATATAAGCACACCTCCATCATCGTCACTATCTGTGAAATAGTTAAGCACACCGAGACAGATTAAAATCATAACCATAAGCACTAAAGACAGTGCCGCACCCAAGTTATAGTTATAAGCAGTCTGGAACTGACCTTCAATAACGTCACCGATAAGAGTAATCTGTCCACCGCCCAATTTTTGAGTGATATAGAATGTGCTGACACTTGGCACGAACACCATTGTGACACCACTTGCAATTCCGGGAACAGATAATGGGAAAATAACTTTTCTAAGGCAGTAGAATTTGTTGCAACCCAAATCCTGTGCTGCTTCAACAAGAGAGTTATCCATTTTTGAAAGTGATGTGTAAAGTGGCAAAATCATATATGGCAAGAAATTATAAACCATACCAAGAATAACTGCGCCACCTGTGTTAAGCATTTTTAGCGGTTCAATATCAAAGAGCCCTAAAAAGCTGTTAATTACACCTGACTCGCCCAAAATTGTAATCCAAGAATAAGTACGGATAAGGAAACTCATCCACATAGGCAACATAACAAGCATTGTTGCTACTCGTTGGAATGAGGCTTTTGTCTGTGCTAAAAAGTATGCAAAAGGATAAGCAATAATCAAACTTATAACAGTTGCCACTGCACCATAACTGATTGAGAGAATAAAGGTGCTAGTATAGTCACCGATTTGCGCAATATTATCTAGCGTAAAAGCGCCAGTTGTATCGGTGAATGCATAATATATGACCATTATGAGTGGTGCTACTATGAAAAGTACCGACCAGAGCATATATGGTGCATTCATTAACTTTTGTGCAAGGGAAGATTTTTTCATAGTGTTCACCACCTTTTCTAAAAATTAAAACTTATGCTTCTGAAAGCTCATCAAACTCGTCACTGAATGAGCTATAGTCACCATAAAGACCTGAATATTGTGATTTTTTCATAATGTGCATTTCGTCAGGGTCAATTGAAATGCCAATTACATCACCAACTTCACTCTTTTCGGTTGTTTGAATCATCCACTTGAAGTTATCGATATCAACAATAATTTCATAATGAACACCTTTGAATGTTACTGATGTAACTGTGCCTTGAAGCATACCTTCACTTGCAGGCACAACATCAATATCTTCAGGACGAATTACCACGTCAACAGGCTCATTTTTCTTGAATCCTTTGTCAACGCATTGGAATTTGATGTTGTTGAATTCAACTGTGAAGTCTTCTTTCATAATACCGTCAAGAATATTACTTTCGCCGATAAAGTCTGCAACGAACGCATTTTTAGGCTCGTTATAAATATCGAGTGGTGTGCCAATCTGCTGGATTTCGCCACCATTCATAACAACAACTGTATCTGACATTGAAAGTGCTTCTTCTTGGTCATGGGTAACATAAATAAAGGTTATGCCCAATTTCTGTTGAATGTTTTTAAGTTCAATCTGCATATCCTTGCGAAGTTTCAAGTCAAGAGCACCAAGTGGCTCGTCAAGAAGCACAACGCGTGGATTAACAGCCAAAGCACGGGCAATGGCAACACGCTGTTGCTGACCACCTGAAAGAGAGTCAATTCGTCTGTTACCAAAACCTTTAAGGTTAACAAGAGTCAACATTTCACTAACCTTTGCTTTAATATCGTCTTCTTTCCATTTTTTAAGGCGAAGACCAAAGGCAATATTTTCATAAACATTCAAATGTGGAAAAAGCGCATAACGCTGAAAAATGGTGTTAACCTGTCGTTTATAAGCAGGAACACCATTGATATTTTTACCTTCAAAAATAACATCCCCGCTATCCTGTTGTAAAAAGCCCGCGATTATGCGCAAAGTTGTTGTCTTGCCGCAACCCGAAGGACCGAGAAAAGTGATAAACTCACCGTCACGGATATAGAGATTGATATTATTGAGAATTTTTTGATTGTCAAAGCTTACGCTGATGTTTTTGAGGTCGATAATAACTGGATTGTTTTTCAATTATGCAGCCCCTTTCCAACCGATAGGTATAGTTGGGACGGCTAACAAAAGCCGTCCCTATTTGGTATGAGATAAATATAAATAAAATTTCGCAAAAAGTCAATGATTTTGACAAAATTCCTTAATTTTTTTACTAAGGTGAAAAGAGCCGAACCAAATACGGTTTTTGATGGCAGCTTTTCGCCTATTCTTCGTTAAAAATCTTGTAATACGGCAGTATGTCTGCGATTTTATGCCTTGAATAGACAAAAATCTCCTCATCAAAAACTGCCTTGCACCGTAAATACTTGAAATTAAGATGAATTTTTGCTTTTGAGACCGAAGATTTGCTGACGCAAATCAAGGGTGAAAAAGTGAAAATTCGCTGAAGGTCTGTATTTACGGCGTGTTTGGCTCGACTCTTCTCACCTTAATAATTTCTGACAATTTATCTGGGTGTCTTGTTGTAATATTATCGGGAGCAAATGAGAGAATTTTATACATATTATATTCGTTATCAACAGTCCAGATTGAAACCAACAAATTGTTTTCATGGAAAGTGTCAACAAGTTCTTTTGATGCAGATTTATAATTAAAGTTTATGCCGATTGCTCCTGCTTTTTTAACCTTTTCAACAAGTGAAAGCAAGTACTTTTTATTTTTGTTCTTTATTTTGCTTACTTTCACATTTAGAAAATAAGAGATTTCAGGGCTTTTTTCTTTTACTGGCTCTACAAACTCATCTTTAACACCTGTGTAGAAAATTTTATCTTCAACATTATATTCTTTTGCCATCAGATATACTTTTTCTAACTGGTCAACCATTTTTATATCGACATTAGCTTTTATATTCTCAAAACTGCTCAAGAGTGCAAACGCTTCACAAAGTGGAATTTCGCCACCATTTGGCTCATCGTGAGAAAGCACAAGTTCACCATTCAAATCAGCACGCAAATCGAATTCGATAATATTGGCACCGCTTTCTACGCCCACCTTCATTGATTCAAGAGAATTCTGCTTTGTACCCATACAACCGGTATGAGCAGTAAATGTAAAATCCCTTGGCAAGTCAAGTTTTGCTTTTTTATATTTTTTGTAAAAGATATTCAACATAAAATCACACCCCATAATTTATACAAATATTTTAATCTTTATTTTCATATAAATCAAGTTTTTATTGATTTATTTTAATTGTAGATATATAATTGTTTCGATATAGGTCAAGGATGTCGGGGAATCAGGTGCAAATCCTGAACGAGTCCGTCGCCGTAAGCAGATGAGTGATTTTCATGCTTTTGCCACAAAAAGTAAAGTCATTGGGGAAACCCGAGAAGACGAAAATCGCATTTTAGTCTGCAAGTCGGAATACCCGGTTCTTAAGTTATCGTTGTCGCGACAACCGATATAGCGATAAGCCGTGTATCAAAAAATCAAATATTAAAGGAGATTACAGTTATGAAAAATGTAATGCAATCAAAAGCAGTACTGTCTGTTCTCTCGCTGGTGCTTATTGTGGCTATGGCATTCTCTTTCTCAGCGTGTGGAAATGATGGTAACACAAACGACGATGCAAAGGTGGAGAAATCTTTCGTGTTCAAGGTAGTAGACCTTGACGGAAGCGAAAAATCCTTTGACATCAAAACAGAAGCCAAAACAGTTGGTGAAGCACTTTTAGCCGAAAAACTCATTTCAGGCGAAGTGGGTCAATATGGTCTTATGGTTGATACTGTAAACGGTATCAAGTATGAGTATAATGCTGACGGTGCATATTGGGCATTTCATATTAATGGAGAATATGCAATGAGTGGTGTTGACACAACAGATATTGTTGACGGCACAACATATTCATTTGTTGCAACAAAGGCATAATATGAGAAGTGAAAAGCATAAAAAACTAGTTGACATTTTGGTTTTCACAATGTTGGGAGTCATAATGTTACTCTCAAAGTTATTAATGGAAGCTTTGCCGAATTTCCACTTGCTTGGCACTTTGATTACCGCATATACAATTGTGTATCGCAAAGATGCGTTAAAGCCAATTTATATATTTGTTCTGTTATCAGGAATAATATATGGATTCGGTGCTTGGTGGTTTGCATATTTATATATCTGGGCTATTCTTTGGGGAATGGTTATGCTGTTACCAAAAAATATGAAACCAAAAATTGCTGTACCTGTTTACATGATTGTTTCGGGACTTCACGGAATTTTGTTCGGCACTCTTTATGCACCCGCACAAGCTATTATATTTGGATATGATTTCAAAACTATGCTTGCGTGGATTGTTGCAGGGTTTCCATTTGATATTATGCATTGTGTCGGCAATGTGGTTTTGGGAATTCTCATTTTGCCAATTGCAACGGCACTCAAAAAATTTCATAAGTATTAAAAAAGACCGATTAGGGGTTTCCCTAATCGGTCTTTATGTTTTAATCAAATTTCAAATCATCATTCATATATAGTTCGTGTGCAATTGCATCAAAGCCGTCAATTGCACCATCCTGATTCATATCCCCTGCATAGAATTTTGCAGTGCCATCATCAACCTTATGAGTTGTTGCACAAACCTGAGTTATCTTATTATAATCTGTTGCATTAGTTGTGTTTGAAGCATCAATATCCCCACGCATTGCAACAAGATATGTTTTAGTAGTTGTGCTATCTGACACAGTTAATGTTGATGTTGTTGTGCCTGTGCCATTTCGTGTACGGCTAAACCCACTTGTTGAATCGCTTATAATTGAAAGTAAATAGCTTGATACATTCTTACCAACCATTACAACTCCGCGACTTTTATCAAAATGAACATCCTGCGCATCATATCGCAACATTCCTATACCATAAGTATCGTTTGAAAGTGTTGGATAAGAAAGTGCAACATTTGCACTTGTAAACATTTTACCTGTTGGTATATGAATTGTTGAGTCTGCTTCTTCAGGATGGAAGTTTGGGGTTTTTGTGTCACTACCTATAAGAAAATAATTATAGAATATATAATCTTCTTGGTCATCCCAAGTTGAATCAAATGTGTACCACTCGCCGTCTTCCATCTGCACCATATTCCACTTGTGTGCACCACCGCTACCTGTGCCAACAACAGTTATGCACGGTATCCCTTCACGGTCACAAAGCATTTTAGTCGCTTCAGCATAGCCCTCACAAACGCAAAGCCCATTAACAAAAGCACCATAAACATCAAAAATATTAGGTTCAGCAATTGTCATATCATATACCATATTATTTGTAACATAATCATGAATTGATTTGAGCTTTTCGTGATAACTTATACCATTAACTTTAATGGTCGCCATTTTTTCTATAACTGCATCGGCTTTTGTCTTAATATCCTCTATGCTTGTATAATGAGCAGTATCTATTTCTAAATCTACGCTTAAATAGTTTAATGTATAAGTATAGTTACCGGTGCTACCTTTTTTTGCACCATTATATAAAATGGTTGAGAACCCACCTATTCCAAAATACATAGGGTTATCTTCAAAGAGAGCACTCATTGCCATTATAATATTTTGTTGTGCATTGCGAACGGCATTGTTTTCTGCCGTTGAAGATAGTATTCCTGTACCAGAAATAGTGACATCGGTTAAATCAAAGACAACTGTTATTGAAGTGCCGTCTATTGCATTATTTGCATAAGAATTCTGATGCGCTTGCCAAAGTTGATTATACATTGATTTTTGTGCCGATGTTAATTGATTATAAAAATATTTTGATGTGTCAATCTGTGCACCTGTGCTATAAAACTTATTGGCATTGGCACTTGGTTTCACATCTAATTTTACATTAGGTGAAAAATCAATCTTTCTTACATTTTCTATATGATAAATCGCATCATCTTCTGCAAATGTCATAATTGGCATTGCACCTAAAAAAACACAAAGTGCCATTATGACTGACAGCACTTTAAACACTGTTTTCTTCATAATGACACCTCTTTTTTTAATTAGTTTTATTACTTTTTATCTTTATCAAGGAAGCTTGAAAGTTCTTCCATGAATGCATTCACATCTTTAAATTGCTTATAAACTGATGCGAAACGAACATAAGCCACTTGGTCAATACCTTTGAGCTTATCCATAACAAGTTCACCAACATGAACAGATGTTACCTCACGGTCGAGAGAATTCTGCAAAGTTGTTTCGATTTCGCTGACTGCTCTTTCAATTGTTTCCATTGAAACAGGACGCTTTTCACAAGCAGTGAGCATACCTTTAATGAGCTTTTGTCTATCGAAAACTTCACGTGTTTTATCTTTCTTAACAACAACAATTGGAACGCTTTCGATAATTTCATAAGTTGTGAATCTCTTTGTGCATTTGATACATTCACGACGACGACGGATTCTCTCACCCTCGTCAGTTGGGCGTGAGTCAATAACTTTGCTTTCTTCAAATCCACAGAATGGACATCTCATAAAAACACTTCCTATATTTTACTATATATTGTATTGTAACATATAAAAAGGCACAATGTAAAGTATTTAAAGCAATTTTTTAAGTTCATTTAGCGCAAAAGTCAACTCTTTATCACTTTCATAGCCATTTTCATAGAGTTCAAGAATATAGTCGCCATTATAATCGCAACTTTTCATAAGGTCAAAGAACTTTTTGAAATCAAAAGTTCCATTTTTGCAAGGAACAAAACAATCCCTTTCGCTGTTATGGTCACTTATGTGAATATGTCGAATATATTTATGCAGTTTCTGGGCAAAATCGAAAGGATTTTCACCTGTTCTCACAGATTGTTTTATATCAAAAACCATATTAAAATCGTCACCGATATATTCTCCCATTCGAATAAGAAAATCAGGACTTTCGCTTCGATAATGAACCACATTTTCTTGGCATACTTTAAGATTTTCTGCTTTACCCATAAGGGTTAATTCGCCAAAGCGCTCAAAATATTCTTCGTCAGGAATACTGCCCGGTTTCTTTATGCCGTGCATTACAAGAATTTCTGCCCCGAGAGTATGCATAACATCAAAATGGCGTTTGAATGAAGTCTCTTTCGCTTCATAATATCTTCTATTATATGAACTGAAAAGATGAAACGACTCTGTGAATGACCCCATTGTATGCACAGATGCCACTCGCACACCATAGGACTTGCATATATCTGCCATATTCTTGACAAATGAAGGCTGAAACTCTGAATCAGCATTCATAAATATTTCAATTGTTTTAGCACTTGTTTCACACGCTCTTATAACGGACTTTTCCGTTTCAAGAGGATAAAAACAAGCCGAAGATAAACCGATATCCATAAAATTTTCCTATCTTTTTGTTACCTTTAATGAAACTGATTGTGTTTGCATTCCACCACCAGTTAAAAGTCCACGATTTATACCACAGTCAGCAAAATCACGGCCACGGCTGATGATAATATAATTTTCATCAGCAAGACGATTGTTGGTTGGGTCAACGCCGTGCCAGTTACCATTATAATAAACTTCAACCCACGCGTGAGTTTCACCCTCACCAACCATCATACCAACAACATAACGACAAGGAATTCCCGCCTTGCGTAAAAGTGCCAATAGAATATGTGAATAGTCCTGACACACGCCCGCACCATTGAGCAGTGCTTCTTCTGCAGTTGTTATAACACTTGTTGAGCCTGATTTATAAACAATATTCGCACGAATTGCACGAGTGAATTTAAGCGCCGTATCAACAGCATCGTCAGAAATACCAACTTGAATTCTATCAAACATTCTATCAAGTTCTGCACCACATTTTGTAAAATGTGTGGGGTATTTATAAACAGGATTCAAATCAGCTTCAGGAGTGATATGCTCTCCCGTTGTTACTGTGCCCGTTACATCAACTGTAAATTCATTGTGCATTGTAACAATTCGGTCAGTTACAAGAATATTGCCAAAACCATCTTTAGAATAAGTGAGTTCATTTTCAGGGAAAACCGTCACTTTGATGTCTTCAATATGCTGGTTTTCACATTCTAACGGAATACAGCGAAGTGTGTAACAATGTTTTATAACGGGCATTGAAAATTTAATTGACATGTTGTAAGAAAAATCTAAAATCGCCATATTACATCACCCCTGTTACAAAAAGTTGACACAACTCATTCTGAATTGAGATTTTGTATGGTGCATAATCGTCTTCTTCTAAAATCATTCGGGTAAGACGCTCAATAGAGCCAACATTACAGTCAATTCCTACCTTATAAAGACGGTTAAGCATAATTGAAAATTCTTTACGAAGCATTTCAATTGGATAATCAAGTCTTGTATATAAATCAAGACGTTCAATGCTCCTACCAAATTTTAAAATGTTTCGTGAAACTTCTGCTTCAATATTATCGTCAGCACTGCCCCAGAAAGCGAAAATCCAGTCAGTTACTTCTTGTACTTTGAGAAGTGGTGCATTACTGCTACTACTTTTTTCCATAATATCAACTGCTAATTGAAGATATGAAAGTGTGTCAGAAGAAATAACATTTCTCATTTCAACAGCGTTGTCATAAGCATGAAGAAGGCTTGAATAGATTGACGCAGGGTCGTTTGAGTCAAACAAAAATGAACTGATAAATTCCTGACGGCAAGAATAATTATTTGCAATTCCAAGTCTGCGACAGAAATTTATATATTCTTCGTCATTGATATCAATCATAATGTCATAGCACTCGGTAAAGGCTTTTAAAGTTGTGAAAACTCTCTCAACATAACGGCCAAGCCAAAAAAGATTATCACTTGATTTTATCGAGATAACACCCATGTGTCTTTAAAGCCTCCTCCCTGTGAAGAATTAACTACGAATGAATTTGCATCTTTTGAAAAACGAGTAAGTCCCGATTTCCACACAACAGGCTCTTCACCTGTTAACACGAATGCACGCAAATCGGCTTTTCTTTCTGTCCAAGCACCATTTTCAACAACTTTAAGGTCATTGAACTGAATAACTTCTTGGGCAATAAATCGGCGTGGTTCTTTTTGAATGAGTTTCTTTAATTCATATACCCTTTCAAGAGATAATTCACTGCCAAAAACAACACCATAACCACCCGATTCAGCAACATCTTTAATAACAAGCTTTTGAATATTTTGGAGCACATATTTCATATCTTCTTCGTAAAATGGAAGATATGTTGGTGCGTTTGAAAGAATCGGTTCTTCACCCAAATAATATTTAATCATTGCGGGTACATAGTAATAAATACCCTTATCATCTGCGACCGAGTTGCCCGGTGCATTAACAAGTGCCACATTACCGGCTCTGTAAGCATCCATAATGTGAGGCACACCCAAAAGTGAATCAGCACGGAAAGTCATTGGGTCCATAAAGTCGTCGTTTATTCTGCGATAAACTGTACCAACGCGCTGGCGTTTGCCCGAATATTCGTTGTAATAAAGCACATTGCCCTCAACAAACAAATCTTGTGGCATTGCAAAAACTGCACCTGTTTTTTCTGCTAAATATGAATGTTCGAAGAATGCGGAATTGAATCGTCCTGGAGTGAGAACAACATTAATTCCACCTGTATTAACATAATCAAGAGCATTGCGGAGCAAATCACCATAATTACGATTATCAACAACTGTGTTTGCACGGAAAGTGTCAGGGCTTGCCCTACGGCAAAGTTCACGAGCAATCATAGGATATGAAGCACCTGATGGCACACGAAGATTATCTTCAAGCACATACCAACGCATATCATTGCCCTGCACAAGGTCGATACCCGAAATATGCGCAAAAACATCTTTTGGTGGCACAGCACCCTCACATTCCATCATATATCCCGCTGCACCATAAACAAATTCTTCAGGGATAATTTTATCTTTTATAATCTGCTTTTTAGTGTAAATATCCTTTAAGAATATATTAAGTGCTTTAACGCGCTGCTTAAGTCCTCTTTCAAGATATTCAAACTCGTCCTTTGAAATAATGCGTGGTACTGCATCAAATGGAAAAAGACGCTCGTTGAAAACATTGTTTTTGTAAATGCCGAATTTAACGCCATATCGTGCTAAAAGTCGGTTTATTTCATCTGTATGCTCTATAAGTCCGTACAATTTTTTCACTCCCGAAATTCAAATAGAATTATACAATTATATTATAACGATTTTGATGTTTTAAGTAAATGAGAGAAATAAACAAATATGTTACGGATTTTTTGGTTATAAATAAAAGAAAAAGAGCGATTTATAAATCGCTCTTTAATTTTGCACTTATTCAATGGGTTTTGAAATCTCTACCCATTCTTTATAATTTGAATATTTCTCTAATTCGGGAATTGTCAGCTCAATTGCACTGTTTGAGCCACCAACTGCTGGGAATACTGTTTCAAATCGTTTCAAAGAAGTGTCAAGATAAACATCTACACCATCTTTAATACCGAATGGGCAAACGCCACCAATTTGATGACCCACATACTCTTCAAGTTGTTCAGGTGACATCATTTTTGCTTTTGCGTGGAAGAATCCCTTATATTTTGAGTTGTCAACCTTAACATTCCCTGCCATAAGAATGAGAATGGGTTGTTCCGAAACCATAAATGAAAGAGTTTTCGCAATTCTTGCACCCTCAACGCCCAGCGCTTGTGCTGCAAGTTCAACTGTTGCACTTGAAACAGAAAATTCTTGCACTCTATCTTCCATTCCAAACTGACGGAAATATTCTCTGCCTTTTTCAATAGACATGCTTTTTCATTCCTTAAAAATATGGGCGAGTTTCCTCGCCCAATTTGTTTTTATTAGTTGATTTCTGAAAGCTTAACAGGTCTGCCTTCATTTGCTGATTTTTCAGCAGCAAGAGCAATCTTAACTGACTGTAAACCTGCGTGGATACCAACAGGAGTTTCTTTGTCATTTACGCAACAGTTAACGAACTGTCTAACTTCTTCTGCAAATGAGCCCATATATCTTTCAAGGAAGAAATAGAGTGGTTTTTCGCCTGTTACACCATTAGCATCTGCAATAACTGCAGTTGAAAGTGTATCATTAGCAGTTGCAACCATACCCTTTGAGCCGAAAAGTTCTGCTCTCTGGTCATAGCCATACATTGCCTGACGAGAGTTGTCGATAACTGCAAGAGCACCATTAGCCATCTTCATTGAGATGATAGCTGTGTCGAAATCACCATATTCACGGATGCCTGGGTTGATAAGAGCATCAGCATAAACATAAAGTTCTTCAACATCACTATTTGTAAGGAAGCAAGCCATATCAAAATCGTGAATTGTCATATCAAGGAAGATGCTTGCTGCACAGTAGCCAACAGGTGGTGCCTGTGGGTCACGAGATGTGATTTTAAGAATCTGTGCTTCACCGATTTTACCTTCGTCATAAGCTTTTCTAACTGCTGCGAAGTTATGGTCAAAACGACGGTTAAAGCCAACCTGGAATTTCACTTCGGGATGTGCTTTAAGAGCTTCACCAATTTCAAGAATTTTATCAACAGTGTTTGCAAGGGGCTTTTCACAGAAAACATGCTTGCCTGCGTTGATTGCTTCAATTGAAATTGGAGCGTGAGTATCAGTTGAAGAGCAAACAAGAACTGCATCAATTGTTTCATCTTCAATAATTTTCTTGTAATCAGTGTAGATTTTTTCAACGCCGAAGCCTTCGCAGAAAGCTTTTGTTTCGTCATTCATAAAGGGATCTGCAATTGCAGTTACAACTGCATTTTTTACGTGATATGAAATTGATTCAAGGTGAACCTTGCCGATGCGTCCTGCACCGATAATAACAATATTAAGCATAATTATTATGTCCTTTCAATGTATAATTAATCAACTCAGATAGTGCCATCCCATGTGGAAACTTCTGTTTTCTTCATTTCATCTTCGTCAAACCAACGTGTTGTTACACATTTGCTTTCTGTAAAGAAGCGGTATGCATCTTTACCAAGGCAGTGAAGGTCGCCGAAGAAAGAATCCTTATGACCTGAGAAGGGGAAGAAGCCAATCGGAACAGGAATACCAACATTAACGCCAACCATACCGCCATGAGTGTGACGAGCAAATTCTCTTGCATAGTGACCGTTCTGAGTAAAGATAACAGAACCGTTTGCATAGGGGTTAGCATTCATAACTGCAATACCCTCGTGGAAGTTCTTAACTCTTTTAACGCAAAGAACAGGTCCGAAAACTTCATCTCTGCCGATTGTCATATCTTCGGTAACATTATCAAAGATAGTAGGACCAACAAAGTAGCCGTTTTTGATTTCCTCGGGAAGCTCGGGATTTCTACCATCAAGAACAAGTGTTGCGCCTTCTTTAACACCTTTTTCGATGTCAGCAACAACTTCATCATAATGTTTCTTGTATGTAAGAGGTCCGAGCTTTGATGACTTATCAACAGATTTGCCTACTTTGATATTCATAGCCTGTTTCTTAAGTTCAGCAACGAATCTGTCAGCAATAGATTCCTGAACAACACAGCAAGAAAGAGCCATACAACGCTGACCTGCACAACCATAAGCAGAGTTGATAATACCTGCAACAGTTCTCTCAATAGGAGCATCT